>ONEC01000008.1:0-929 GCA_900316715.1 uncultured Eubacteriales bacterium | reverse complement strand
GAATCTAATGAATTTATAAGAACCTGAGAGGTTATGAGATTAATTGGACAGGGAGATAATCTGGCCCCATAAGTAACAAAATACCTTCTCCAAAAGAGCGTGTCTACCCCGACACGCTCTTTTACTTTGTCTAGAGTTTATGCGGGTTCTGAGACTTTTGGTCTTATTTTTTTGACTTTGAAAATGATTTACATAAACGAGAATATTATGTCTACTGATACAAATTACTGACTCAAATTATGCATTTTTTTATGTATAGAAATTGTTAATGTTATGTCTACTGATACAAAGTGTGACAATTATTCATTGTCAAAAGTCTCGGAACCCGCATAAATAAAGGAAAAATCCACCTTTCGAGGAGGTGGATTTTCTGCGAGATTATTTATTCATTTTTATAAAATTGGCTATTTTACTTGATCTACTTATCTGATGTGAGTAGGTTTAATAGTTCATCGTCAGATTCTTTATCTAATTTCATACAATCTATTAGGGCATAATTTTTTTTGGAATATCTCCGGTACAGTTTTGGTATGTTGTAACCAATATCGCGTCCGGTATGGGACTTATCAAATGCAGAAATATGGTTATTCCATTTAATTATGTTCAGAGTATCAATAATATGTTATATTTGGAAGGTAGTCCCACCTTAAATATTAGGGTGGTTTGGAAATTAACTTCCAGTATAAACGGTTAAGCAAATCGGAGTTTATCGGTGGAGAGAATGGAGACTTTTGTAAATAGATGATAAAACTTGAAACAGAACGATTACGCCTGCGTGACTATGTAGAAGCGGACTTTGAGGCATATTATAAATTAAAAACAGATGATAGGACGATGTACTATATGCAGGACATCAAGCTGGATGATCGCGAAACGGCTCGAGTCGAGTTTGAGGATTTGCTTTCTGACATGAAAAATATCCATCGTAA
>ONEC01000016.1 GCA_900316715.1 uncultured Eubacteriales bacterium | reverse complement strand
ATGAATTCGGCATAAAGCTGCAGCTTCTGCATGTGATACGGGGAACAGATCTGGAGAAGGATTATCTGGCAGGACATTTCAGCTGCATGTCGATGGAAGAGTATGTTGACCTTATTGCTGACTGTATAGAGGCACTTCCTGAAAATATGGTCATACACCGTATTACCGGAGACGGTGCCAAGAAAACCCTTGTGGCACCTATGTGGAGTACAGATAAAAAAAGAGTGCTGAATGCACTGAATAAGAAACTGAGATAAGAATAGAGACAGTTCACCAAAGACTTAGTGAACTGTCTCTTTTATTTTGGCATCGATATAATAAAAAAGTAGTTGACATCGGAAGATAACAAGAGTATAGTGAACATATGAACAAATATGCATATGTTCCGCAAAGGAGTCTAAAATGAAAGAAACAAAGAACAACCCGGAAGAGAAGATAATTGATCAGAGTGCGGCAGAAAGAATACTGAACAGTATGCCGGATGATGAGTACCTTTATGACCTTTCAGAGTGTTTCAGAATATTTGGTGATTCAACAAGAATAAAGATTCTTTTTGCACTGTTTGAAGAAGAACTCTGTGTAGGTGATATTGCGGCTATTCTTAATCTGAGCCAGTCTTCTGTAAGCCATCAGCTGAGAATCCTTAAGGATAACAAGCTGGTTAAGTTCAGAAGAGACGGAAAGAGTATATATTATGCCCTTGATGATGATCATGTAAGATCTATTCTTAAACTGGGAATGGAACACGTAGAGGAGTAAAGAGATGAAGAAGACGTATAAAGTAGATGTAGACTGCGCTGCATGTGCAGAGAAGATGCAGGAAGCTATTAAGAATACAGAAGGTATAAAGGATGCGGCACTCAGCTTTATGAGCCTTAAGGTCAAGGTTGAGTTTGAAGAAGGTGTTGATCCTGATGCAGTTATGCAGGAAGCAAGAAAAAACTGCAAGAAGATCGAAGATGATATGGAGATATTTTTATAAAAGATACAGGGGTGTGTCACGGGGCGGTAAGCTTCGTGGCACATTTTTAAAGGAGTTTTTGTAATGACGGCTAAACAGAAGAAAACATTAATAAGAGTTATTATCGCTTTCGTACTTGTTGCAGCGCTGATGGTAACATTTCATATTAAGGAATGCAGTAAGTGGATTCAGCTTCCACTGTATCTCGTGCCGTATTTTATAGTCGGATATGATGTACTTATGAAAGCGACTAAGAACATCCGTAACGGCCAGGTGTTTGATGAGCAGTTCCTGATGGCTATAGCAACAATCGGTGCAATAGCAACAGGAGAGTTCAGTGAAGGCGTTGCGGTTATGCTGTTCTATCAGATAGGAGAACTGTTCCAGAGTATAGCTGTTGGTAAGAGCCGTAAGAACATCGCGGATCTTATGGATATAAGACCTGACACTGCAAATCTTCTGCAGGAGGATGGAAGTGTTTCAGAGGAAGATCCGGATGATATAGAGATCGGAAGCGTTATAGTTGTTAATCCGGGAGAGAAGGTTCCTATTGACGGTATAGTTCTTGAAGGAACATCATCTCTTGATACCAGCGCACTTACAGGTGAATCAGTTCCTCGTACCGTACATGAGGGAGAGGAGATAATCTCCGGATGCATCAGCCTCTCAGGACGTCTTAAGATAAAAACAACAAAAGAATTTGGTGATTCAACAGTATCAAAGATCTTAGATCTTGTTGAAAACTCAAGCCTCAAGAAGGCTAAAGCTGAGAACTTTATATCGAAGTTTGCAAAGTATTATACACCGATTGTATGTTACAGTGCTCTTGCCCTGGCGGTTATTCCTCCGCTGATCATGACAGTTCTCGGTAAGGATGCCGGCTGGATAAGCTGGCTTATGAGGGCTCTTACATTTCTCGTAATAAGCTGTCCATGTGCGGTAGTTATATCTGTTCCGCTGAGCTTCTTTGGTGGAATAGGCTGTGCTTCCAAGAACGGTATACTTGTTAAGGGTTCAAATTATCTGGAGATTCTGTCAGATACGAAGACCGTCGTGTTTGATAAAACAGGAACTCTTACAAAGGGTGTTTTCGAAGTTACCGGTATATATGTATCGGATGTATTTGCTAAAACCGTAAAGGGGGATGCAGAAGAAAGGCTGCTCCGTTATGCAGCTGCAGCTGAATCTGCGTCAAGTCATCCGATTGCGCTGAGTATATGTAAGGCTTATAAAGAAAAATGCAGCGGAAAGGCATCTGCACCTGATGAAAGAAATATTGAAAGTATAGAAGAAATAGCAGGCCATGGTATCCAGGCCACGATCATGGAAGACGCTGTTCCGGTAAGGATTCTGGCAGGTAACCTGAGACTTATGGATAGAGAAGGAATAGCAGTCGGTGATATCCATGATGAGGGAACCACATGCTATATCGCAGTTGAAGGAATGTATGCCGGATGCATAGTAATATCTGATGTGATTAAGCCTAACTCAAGAATGGCTATGGAAAGCCTGGCAGATCAGGGTATCAAAACAGTTATGCTGACAGGAGATGCAAGACGTGCGGCAGAGCTCGTATCTGAAGAGGTTGGAGTAAGTGCCTATAAGGCAGAGCTTCTTCCGGGAGATAAGGTTTCTGAGGTTGAGCTTCTTCTGGGTGAACTGGGAAGTGATGAAGATAAAAAAAGAGGCCGACTTGCTTTCGTCGGAGACGGAATCAATGACGCTCCGGTACTTGCAAGGGCCGATATAGGAATAGCCATGGGTGCCATGGGATCTGATGCAGCAATAGAGGCTGCAGATGTTGTACTTATGGATGACGATCCTGCAAAGATTTCTCTGGCTATGAAAATATCCAGAAAAACCCTGAGGATCGTCAGACAAAATATAGTATTCGCAATCACGGTAAAAGTGTTATGTCTTGTGCTTGGAGCATTAGGGTTTGCAAATATGTGGGTTGCGATATTTGCGGATGTGGGTGTCATGGTGATTGCGGTATTAAACGCAACTCGCTGTCTCAAAATTCGTTAATTCGGATAGAATACCCAAAGGTTGCTTATCTGATCCTGAATATCAGTGAATTTCCATTTACGACTCGAACGGTAATGACTGTTCGGGTCGTTTACTGTTATAAAGCCATCTTCATAGCCGGTTACAACTATATAATGTCCGTGAGCTGTAAAGTCTCCGGGTGACATAGAAAAGATGAAGGGATGTCCGGCCTGTAATTCCCGGGCAATCGCTGATTCATCCAGCATGAATTCCTGACCATCTATTCCGAGCTTTGCGGCACCTTCAGTCATAAGAAGAGGGCTTGTACCCTGGCCGTCTATTCTGTATCCCTGTTCTTCAGCGAACTGGCATATATAGTAAGGTGTATATTCAGGATTATGTGTAAGATATAAAGCTATCATGCTTAGACTGGTAGGACCACAGCCGGCAAAGCCAACGGTATTTCCACCGTACTTCAGGTATCCCCAGCGAGGATCCCATTGAATAAGAAGAGGAACCTCGTCACAGTTTTCATATTCATATAGTGGTTCCGGATCTCCGGTTCCCAAAAGTTCAGGATACTTACAGCAGTAAACCTCGAGTTCGCGGTTATGGTCATAGCCGAAAGTATCAAATACTACCTGAGGATATGAATCAATATTAATATCGTGATCCTCTGCATAAGCTTCGATTATAGCGTAAGCTCTTTCTGAACTGTCCATGTCTTCAGGAAGGTCCATCTTGCTGCTTACAGGATAAACATCAGGGTCTGACGGGTCTCCGGCGTTTTTGTATGCCTCTGATACACCGGTCAGGTAATCAATAGAATCGTTTTTTTGAACATTTGAATATTCTTTGGAATCTGAATTTTCAGATTGATAAGATGATTTGTCGGTTTTTATTCCGTTTTTATCCTCCTTTGGTTCGTGGTCTATAGCTTTGATAAGCGCAACAATAGATATGCTCAGCATAGTGAACGTGAATATCATGGTGAAGACAAGTCTTCTGATAAGACGTCCCCGCTGCTTTTTTGATAACTTCATAAGTTTCTCCAATTTCTGTAATTTTATTTTGCGTCGTTTTGGATGGTATAATGTTATCAGACGGTTATTAATATCCGGGTAAAGGGCATTTTAAAATAATTGGAGAGTTTCTTTAAAATCCTCTTAAAGAAAATGAAGATAGTGTTAATAGTATTAATAAATTAGAATGTATTTAGAATGTATTGCATTTTAAAATCTGCAAGGATATAATAAAAGCCTGTTGATGGATACGCCATCAATACGAAAAAGAATCAATTCAGTAATGAAGGGAGAATTATCATGGGCGATACATTAAAGCCGGTTAAAGAAGGAAAAGTCAGAGAGATTTATGATAATGGCGACAGCCTTATCATGGTAGCAACAGACAGAATCAGTTGCTATGATGTAATCCTTAAGAACAAGATTGAGAAGAAGGGTACAGTTCTTACACAGATGTCTAAGTTCTGGTTTGAGATGACAGAGGATATTCTTCCAAACCATATGATCACAACAGATGTGAAGAAAATGCCGGAGTTCTTCCAGAAGCCGGAATATACTGGAAACAGTATGATGTGCAAGAAGCTTACTATGCTTCCTGTTGAGTGCATCGTTCGTGGATATATAACAGGCAGCGGCTGGGCAAGCTACAAGGAGAATGGTACAGTATGCGGTATCAAGCTTCCTGAAGGACTTGTTGAGTCAGAGAAGCTTCCTGAGCCAATCTACACACCTTCAACAAAGGCAGAGATCGGTGATCATGATGAGAACATTTCTTTTGAGAAGTCAATTGAAGTTCTTGAGAAGGAGTTCCCGGGCAAGGGTAAGGAGTATGCTGAGAAGCTTCGCGATTACACAATCGCACTTTATAAGAAATGTGCAGATTATGCTCTTACAAAGGGTATCATAATCGCAGACACAAAGTTTGAGTTTGGTCTTGATGAGGACGGAAATATAGTTCTTGGTGATGAGATGCTCACACCGGATTCATCACGTTTCTGGCCTGCAGATGGTTATGAGAAGGGCAAGGGCCAGCCTTCCTTCGATAAGCAGTTTGCACGTGACTGGCTCAAATCTGATGAAAATAAGAATGCTCCGGAAGACTGGTTCCTTCCACAGGAGATCGTTGACAAGACAATTGATAAGTATCTCTCAGCTTACAGAATGCTGACAGGAGAAGAGCTGTAAATTAGAGATTAAGAGTCAGCAGGTCAAGTGCGGCCTGCTGGCTCATTTTGTTTAATAAGAGGGTAAGTGAGTGAAGCTAAACATTAACATCAAGCAGATGGGGAAGAAAGGAAGAAGGGTTAAGCCTGTTCCTTTTGAATATGACAGGTGTCCTGCTACAGCTGGGGAGCTGATAGAGGATACTGTAAGAATTATGGTGAAGGCTTTTATTGAAAGGCAGAAGCTGTCCGTAGAGTCACATGTTCCTGAGGCTCTGTCGGATGAGACGATGAAGTCTATGGCTGAAATCGGAAAGATCGCATTTGGCTACATTTATAATGATAAAGAACCAAACGAGGATAAGGCTGTTGATACAGCACTTCTGGCATATGAAGACGGTATGGTAAGGCTCTTTATAAATGGAGAAGATGTGGAATATAAAAAAGAGGGAACGCCTATAAGTCTCAGTGAAGGGGACGAAGTAACTTTTGTAAGACTGGCCATGCTGGCCGGCAGAATGTGGTAGAACAGGGGAGAGAAGTATGGAAGATAAAGAGATAAGACGTATAGCGTCAGAAGTAAAGGATTATTTTGAAAAGAAGGATAAGGATGCGGAAGCCGGGTTTTCAACTGATGTATTTGAGTTTATGCATGGGGGAATCTATAAATACACAAACAGTGAAAAAGTCCAGGTAATAAATAAATTTGGCGAAGCTCTTATAAATCATCTGTCGAACGGCGGAAAGCCATCAGAGTATTTTAAGAAGAATATAAATCTCCTGCCGGATTATATAGATAAGGCTCTGTTGCCATATATGTATATAAGTATGGATAGTGTAGATAAGTGGCAGATCAACTGGAATTCTTATTACAGGCAGTCCTTCAGAAATGGGGGAGACTATTCAGATTATTATATAAGACTTCCGGAGATAATACGTTTTTATAGAAGTCTTACAAACTATATGAACTTTGATCAGGGTAAGAGATACAGCGTTGTGGACATTATGATGCAGAATGTATCAGAGAGACTCGGATGCTATCTGCAGAATGATCGCCGCAGAAGAGAGGTTGTTCTCTATTATCTTACGGCTCTTCTTGATGAGGGAGACCCTGCAGCGGAAGAGGCGATAGAGAATATATTCTATGGTGACGAAGGAGAGATGGAGGTTCATTACATCAGAGCTATCCTTATGAGCCATAATACAAAGATGTATGAAATCCTTGGCAAAACTCTTCTTGCTGCAAAGCTTTCAGAAGGTCTCCGTCAGGCTATATGTGAGAATATTGACTTTGGTACGTCAGAAGCATTTACATATATGCTGGGTATCATAAATGATGAAAATCTTATCAGATTTTCTTCTGTCAAAAGAGCAATCATGACATTTACAGGACTCGGTGCCTATGATACCAAGGATGTGGACAGGATAACCGGTAAAGAGATGGAACTCATCGTAAATGCACTGAAGGATAATTCTGTCATAGAAGAATACCTGAAGACTGAAGACTCAATGAAGATATATATTGCACTTTGGGCTTTAGGAACAGTAAAGCTGACCAACGCTGTTGAAAGAGCTTATAAGGTATGTATGGAGGGAACCGATCATCAGAGAAAATCGGCCTGTTTCTTCCTCAAGAATATCTATTACAGAGGAAGCATGGGGGACTATGCCAAGGAGATCGTAAAGAAGTTCAAGGATGATTATGAGACGGTGGCTCTTATCTTCGGTAGATTTATGGGAGCGGCCGGATCCGCTATAAATGAAACGCTTTATCCGGGAAGAACTACTCGTTATAGTACCAAGGGAGAGTTCAGAAAAAAGGTATATACAGATTATTCAGAGTATTTCAAGGATGAGCAGGAATGCCGTGAATACTATAATCTGCTGAAGGAGTTATATGATGTTACTCCTAAGAAGGGTTTTGTATTTGAACCTTCTGTTTTCCCATGGAATAAAGCGGAACTCACCCGTGGCGGAATTGCCATAAGGATGATCTTCTGTGCAAGTGCGCTGAAGGATAAAGAGCTTATCATTAAAGCTACAGATATAATAAAAGATGTGCAGAGCGATTGGAGCGGCGGCCGTGTAGATGCGCTTGAAATCCTCCTTAGAGAACCGGATTCACCGGAACTCCTTAGGGCTCTTACCAATGAAATAGCAGATGCAGATACTGATACAAGAGATAATGCATATGTGCTTCTTAAGCAGGAGCTTGATACAGACAGATCGAATCTGGAAGGAGAGATTGCTGCTCCTGCAGGAAAGCTTCCGGAAATGTGCTATCTTATTCTGGAGGATCATCTTCGCTTCAAGAGAGAAGATATCAGATCATGTGTAATTACACTTCTTGGAACCAGAGGACCGGAAGAAAAACTGGAAATGTTGGAAAGAATCTTTAATGATGGTAAAGAAGAGAAGGTTACAGCAGGACTTGATATCATCATGCAGCTGAAGAAAAATGATGATGTTATTGCACCGGCAGCCATCGAGAAGATACAGTTAATAAAGAAACCTACTACAAAAGAACAGATACTCATCAATGAGATATGTGGTTCAGCAGAAGAAAAACAGGCGGATGTGGAACCTTTCTATGATGAAAATGCATCCTATACTCCGGAAATAGATACGGATTACATTACATTTATAGTTGAAAAGTTCCTTGAGCTTTATCCGGATTCAGATATAGTTAAGGTTTTATCAAAGGGTGATATCCTGAATGATAAACAGAAGAGTGCTGTAAAGAAGATTAAGGTTAAGGAAAGCCTGAAGGAAAAGAGATTAATCGCCCTTCTGGAAAAACTTAATCAGCTTATTGAAGATAATAAGGACAGAGAATATCCTGGCTATCCGGAGAAGGAACTTCTGGGTAATAAGCTTACCAGACAGTATATCAACGGAAAGTATCAGGATTATCCGTTCCCAGAGCTATGGGATGAATATGCCGAGAAGAATAACATTTCGCTCAGCGAGATCAAGGCTATTAAAACCTGTTTTGATCTTCATTCTCTTAATGAAAGTGTAAGAGGTTACTGGGATTTCTTTAATCCGTTGTTAAACAGGGTATTTGGAGTATTTCTTGATTATAAGAAAATTGACAGATTCAGGTATATAGGTCAGATGTCAAGCGTCTTTACCTATCTGTATCTGAAGACAGAAATAGGAAAGGACTTTAAGTATTATTCACCGGCACTGGCACTATATCTGCTGAGCTGTAAGGATAATTTATACTATAAGTATAAAACTGCGGATATTGTATATGAATGGAAGAGAAGGGGAGTTGATCCGGACAAAGAGTTCCTGAAGCATGTTATGATTCATCCTTCCGTGGGCTTTATGCTTGGAGGTATGAGGCGTGATATCAGAAATTTCCCTATAAATTATATCTTTATGAATAAGATATATCTTCCGGCATTAAAAGATGGTTCGCTGGAAACAGCTATATACGGTGGAAGCACAAACAGTTATAATCCACCGAGCTCACTTGACTATATCAAGGCAGCAGGCGAAGGTATTATCAGCAAGGACTACATGTATAAGATGCTGCTCTCTGAGAGACATATGGCTGCTACATTGACTGCAATTACTTCAGTAATTAAATTCGTACGTGAAATAGATATGAATGTATCTACGAGACAGAGAACATCTTCATGGCGTATAAGAGAAGAAAAGGCCAGAGTTGAGACTCTTCTGGATATTAATCTTGAAGAAGACTCTCTTGAGAATCTTTCTGATAAACAGCGAAAGACAATGGCCTTAGCTGATGAAGTTTATGAAAATGTAACTGCCCTTGTTATGGGTACAGAGCTTGTAAGAGGTGATACAGATACTGAGTATTCAAAATACATCCATGATATCAACAGAATATATGGTTTAGAGTATCTGGTTAAAATTCTTTCAGCTTTGGGAAGTGATACCCTTGAAAGATCCACATATTATGGATACAGTTCATATAGTAAGGTTTCAAAGAAGGAGAGTTTATCTCATCTTCTGTCAGTCTGCATCCCTGATCCTAAAGAAGGCAGCACGGAAGAGCAGGCCAAGAAACTTAAGGAACTGGTAAAAGGTACGGATATCAAAGAGGAACGCCTTATAGAAGCAGGACTTTACAGCCCTGAGTGGCTGTCCATCATAGGAGAATATCTGGGATGGGATGGCTTTACATCAGGATGCTACTATTTCATGGCGCATATGAATGACCGCTTTGATGATAAGAGAAAAGCTATTATTGCAAAGTATACACCGCTTACACCGGAAGAACTTAACGATGGTGCCTTCGATGTAACCTGGTTTAATGAAGTATATGAGAAGCTGGGAAAGAAGAGATTCGATGCCATATATAAGGCAGCTAAATACATTTCCGACGGAGCAAAGCATACCAGAGCCAGAAAGTACGCTGATGCTGCAAGAGGAGAAATGGATCCTGTAAAGACAGCAGCAGATATAGAAGCTAAGAGAAATAAGGATCTTCTGATGGCATATGCTCTTATTCCAAAAGAAATGGAAGAGGCGACAAAGAAGTACCAGTTTATTCAGAAATTCCTGAAGGGTTCTAAAAAGTTCGGTGCTCAGAGAAGAGCCAGTGAGAGAGCTGCTTCAGAAATGGCAGTTAAGAATCTTGCCAAGGTTGAGGGCTATGATGATGAGACAAGATTCATCCTTAAGATGGAAAGAGAGATATCCTCTGAACTGCTGGGATTCCTCAAGCCTCACGAGGTAGGAGAATATACTGTATGGCTTGAAGCAGATGATGCAGGAAAGGTAAGTCTTATCGCAAAGAAGGGCGAGAAGCAGCTTAAATCTGTTCCTGCAGCAATTAAAAAAGATGAATATGTAGTTGATATAAACGAGGCAAAGAAGACCTTTACTGAGCAGTACAGAAGAACGAAGCTCATGATGGAAGAATCCATGGAAAGTGAGAGCGAGTACTTCGTATCAGAGATTCTTGATCTGAGCAAGGATCCGGTAATCGGTAAGCTGATAGGAAGACTGCTTTTCAAGAAGGATGACTTCTTTGGCTTCCCTGAAGATATTGAAGCACAGGGCTTTAAGCCTGATGATAAGCTCCTGGTAGCTCATCCATATCATCTGTATAAAGCCGGAAGATGGCATGAATTCCAGAAGATCTGTTATGACAAGCAGATAGTACAGCCATTTAAGCAGATATTCAGAGAACTGTATATTAAGACTGATGAGGAGAAGGATCGTGATCAGAGCATGAGATATGCCGGAAATCAGATCAATCCTAAGCAGACTGTGGGAGTTCTCAGAAACAGAAGATGGATAGCTGATATGGAGGACGGTCTTCAGAAGGTTTACTATAAAGAAGATATCATAGCTACCATCTATGCTGAGGCAGACTGGTTCTCACCAAGTGATATAGAGGAGCCGACTCTTGAGTGGGTTGTATTCTATGACAGAAAGACCTTTAAGAGAAAGCCTATATGCGAGATTCCTGAGATCATTTTCTCAGAGGTAATGAGAGATGTGGACCTTGCTGTCAGTGTGGCTCATGCCGGTCAGATTGATCCGGAGATGTCACATTCTACAATAGAGATGAGACGTGCCATCGCAGAATTTGTGGTACCGATGTTCAAGCTGGACAACGTTATATTTACGGATTCACATGCACTTATAAAGGGGACAAGAGGAAGTTATACCATTCATCTCGGAAGCGGCGTAATCCATCAGGAGGGAGGACCTATGATAAATGTACTGCCTGTTCATTCGCAGAACAGAGGACGTATATTCCTTCCATTCGTAGATGACGATCCGAAGACAGCAGAGATAATGTCGAAGATCATATTCTTCGCGGAAGATAAAAAAATCAAGGATCCGTACATACTGGATCAGATAGTGAAGCTAGGTTAGTTGTATAAAAACAGCTCAGGTAGTCTGGTGTGTGCTGTGATATAATAGTGAAAAACAAGAACTCCCCCTGAGTGACCATTCAAATTGTGTCATCTCAGGGGGAGTTTCTTGTTGATTAGTTCTCGAATTTTGCTATAACTTCAGCATTTGCTTTATCTGCAGCTTCAGCCATATTCTTACGCTCGATGAGAAGTCTCTGACGTACATCCTCATGCTTTATTGCAAGAATCTCAAGAGCAAGCCATGCAGCGTTCTTAGCACCATTGATAGCAACGGTTGCTACAGGAATTCCAGGCGGCATCTGAACGATTGAGTACAGTGCGTCTGTTCCGTCAAGTACTGATCCTGAAAGCGGAACTCCGATAACCGGAAGAACTGTCATGGATGCAACTACTCCTGGAAGAGCAGCGGCCATTCCGGCAGCAGTGATGATAACATCTGTACCATCAACATTTACTTCATCGATGAACTGAGCAAGAGCAGCATGTGCTCTGTGAGCAGACAGGCATCTTACCTTTACATCAACGCCGTATGCTTTAAGGATATCTACTGCAGGCTCGATCTTTGGAAGATCGCTGGTAGAACCCATAATGATTGCAGCTTTCATGTTTATTTCCCTTCTTTCTTTGAATTATCATTTATTTACTGAATAAAAATCATTATAACTATCATTTTGAGTTGTTGCAAGCCGTATGTATTATTTGCTATGATTACGTAGGGATGACTGATTACTCATGGGGGAGCCGATATTGAAAGAAGAATTTGAACGTTTTGATATGAAAGCTGATCCGGTAAGGACGAAGTGGTATCTGAGACCGATCACCTATCTGCTTAGTATGCCGGATGTATGGAAGCACAAGAATATTCTGCATAAAGAGGGAACAGAAGGGCTGAAGGGACCATTTGTTCTTCTCTGCAATCATAATGCATTTATGGATTTTAAGGTTGCAACAAAAGCTATCTACCCGATGAGAGCCAATTACGTAGTTGCTATTGATGGCTTTATCGGAAGAGAGAAGCTTCTCAGAGATGTGGGATGTATCTGTAAGCGTAAATTCACCAACGATACCATGCTGGTTAAACAGCTGATAAAGACCATAAAGAATGGGGATGTGGCTGTTATCTATCCGGAGGCGAGATATTCTCTTTGCGGAACCACGGCAGTTTTACCGGAATCCTTAGGGAAGTTATGTAAACTTCTTAAAGTTCCCGTTGCAGTACTTATCTGTCACGGACATCACGTAAATTCCCCATTCTGGAATCTTCATGATAGAGGTGTAAAACCTACTGAAGCAGAGTATAAGCTCCTGTTTACGAAGGAGGAGCTGGCAAAGACTCCGGTGGAAGAGATAAACAGACGATTAGTGGATGCATTTCAATATAATGACTTTGCTTGGCAGAAGGAAAAGAATATCAGGACTCCTTACAAGGGAAGAGCAGAGGGACTTCATAAGGTTCTGTATCAGTGCGCATCCTGCGGTATGGAGTTTAAGATGATGACTTCGGGTACAACTCTTTCGTGCACGGCCTGCGGAAAAAAGTGGGAGATGACCGAGCTTGGAGAATTAAAGGCCCTTGAGGGAAAGACAGAGTTTTCACACATACCTGACTGGTACGAGTGGGAGCGGGAGAATGTGCGTAAGGAAGTTGAGGCAGGTACATACTCTTCAGGCGAACTTCCTGTACATGTGGATTCACTGCCTAACGCAAAGAAGTTTATACGGCTTGGTTCAGGAACCATGGTTCATGACATGAACGGCTTCACAGTAAGAGGAACGGACGTGGATGGAGATCCTTTCGAGATGATAAAGACTGTACCATCCCTTTATTCATGCCATATAGAGTATGAATATCTGGGTAAGTTTGGTGACTGCGTGGATCTTAATACTCTTGAAGATACCTGGTACATCTATCCTGAACCGGATAAATGCGAGTTTGCGGTTACCAAGATGGCACTGGCCACGGAGGAACTGTACTTCGCTTATAAGAGGGCTCATGGAAAGGAATATGCTCCGGGCCTGGCGTGATACAATATAAGATTTTAATGACTTAAAGGATGGCATGTACATTGTTAATATATATACTTAGACACGGAACTACGGAATGGAATAGTTTACATAAGATACAGGGAAGGACAGATATCCTTCTGGATGACCTGGGACGGGAGATGGCTCGTCAGACGGGAGAAAGATTGAAGGAGCGGGGAATCAGGTTTGATAAAGTTTATTCCAGCCCTCTTAAGCGGGCATATGAGACAGCAGTACTTGCGGCCTGCGTTGAGAATCCTGAAGAAGATATAATAACTGATAAGAGACTCAGAGAGCTAAGCTTTGGAAGACAGGAAGGACAGAAGGTTGAGGGCATGATGTATGACGTGTCTGTTCCCTTCAGATATTTTAAATCAGCTCCGGATAAGTATGATGAGCTGACCATCCATGACAGTGATACTGAGAGCCTTACAACGCTGTGTGAGAGAGCGGCAGATTTCCTTACAGAAAAGGTTGAACGGGCTGTGGATTTCGATGGGGTAGCGGCTGAAGAGACAGCTGAACGTACGATTCTCATTTCCGGACACGGGGCGCTGAATAAAGCATTACTTATGCATATAAGAGGAAATGCACCTATGCCGGATTTCTGGGGCGACGGGCTTCAGCCTAACTGCGGCATAGATATCGTAAGGTATGATGAGACTTCCGGAAAATACGAGATATTAAAGTCAAATAAGACCTATTATGATGAGAACCTGAAGAACAGGATAACTCAGCTTCTTTAAACTCAGATAAGCAACTTTTATAAAAACACTCATTGTTTATTGACACCAGATATGTTAATATAATGGGTGCGTTTAATAGAAATATTAATCCCTACCACATTTTATAAAAAGGAGGATCTTATGATTTACTCAACAGAAGTTAAGAACATGTGCCCAGTAACTCAAGGGGTACATCATGGTGCTGCACCAATTCCTGAGGAAGCTAAGTGGGTGCAGGCTAAGAAAGTAGAAGACATTTCAGGCTATACACATGGTATAGGTTGGTGTGCACCTCAGCAGGGATGCTGCAAGCTTTCCCTCAATGTTAAGGATGGTATCATCCAGGAAGCACTCGTAGAGACAATCGGATGCTCAGGTATGACACATTCAGCTGCTATGGCATCAGAAATTCTTCCGGGACTTACAGTTCTTGAAGCACTTAATACAGACCTTGTTTGTGATGCTATCAACACAGCTATGAGAGAGCTTTTCCTTCAGATCGTTTACGGAAGAACTCAGAGTGCATTCTCAGAAGACGGACTTCAGATCGGTGCCGGTCTCGAAGATCTTGGTAAGGGTGCTCGTTCAATGGTTGGTACAACATACGGTACACTTGATAAGGGACCTCGTTACCTTGAGCTTACAGACGGTTACATCACAGATCTCGCACTTGATGAGAACGATGAGATTATCGGTTACAAGTACATCAACTTCGGTAAGATGATGGACTTCATCAAGGCAGGTGATGAGCCTAAGACAGCTATCGAGAAGGCTTCAGGTCAGTATGGACGTGTTGCTGATGCAGTTAAGTTTATAGATCCAAGAAAGCAGTAAGAAAGAGGAGGAAATCAAAATGGCATTATTTGAATCATACGAGAGAAGAGAGCCTCAGATCCTTGCTGCACTTAAGGAGTATGGCATCTCATCAATTGAAGAGTGTAAAGAAATCACAGATGCTGCTGGTATCGATGTATACAACCTCATCGAAGGTATCCAGCCAATCTGTTTCGAAAATGCTAAGTGGGCTTACACAGTAGGTGCTGCTATAGCAATCAAGAAGGGCTGCAGAAGAGCTGCAGATGCAGCAGCAGCTATCGGTATCGGACTTCAGGCTTTCTGTATTCCTGGATCAGTTGCTGACCGTCGTAAGGTTGGTCTTGGTCACGGAAATCTCGGAAAGATGCTTCTTGAAGAGGATACAGAGTGTTTCGCATTCCTTGCAGGTCACGAGTCATTCGCTGCAGCTGAGGGTGCTATCGGTATCGCTGAGAAGGCTAACAAGGTTCGTCAGAAGCCGCTCAGAGTTATCCTTAACGGTCTTGGTAAGGACGCAGCTCAGATCATCTCACGTATCAATGGTTTCACATACGTAGAGACAAAGTACAACTACTTCACAGGTGAAGTTGAGGAAGTATTCAGAAAGTGCTACTCAAAGGATCCTGAGTCACCACGTGCAAAGGTTAACTGCTACGGCGCTAACGATGTACAGGAAGGTGTTGCAATCATGTGGAAGGAGAATGTTGATGTATCTATCACAGGTAACTCAACAAACCCTACAAGATTCCAGCATCCGGTTGCAGGTACATATAAGAAGGAGCGTATAGAGGCTGGTAAGAAGTACTTCTCAGTTGCTTCAGGTGGTGGTACAGGTCGTACACTTCACCCAGATAACATGGCTGCAGGTCCTGCTTCATATGGTATGACAGATACTATGGGACGTATGCACAGTGATGCTCAGTTCGCTGGTTCATCATCAGTTCCTGCTCACGTAGAGATGATGGGACTTATCGGTGCAGGTAACAACCCAATGGTTGGTATGACTGTTTCAACAGCAGTTTCAATTGAGGAAGCTGCAAAGGCAGGTAAGTTCTAGGGAAGAGCAAAACTAATATAGAATAATTAAAGGACAGATACAATTAAGTGTCTGTCCTTTTTTTATGAAGGTGAACCAGAGAAGTGCGCGTCTCACCCGTCCACCAAAGTCCGAAAAATATAAAAGAAAAAGCACCCTTTCGGATGCTTTCTCTTTCACACTATTTAATCTATAATCCTTGAGAGATATTATTTTCTTGAACACCATCTCTTGGCTTGATCTTATATTACTACTACCCGGGTTTGAAGTGTTTGCTGAACTTTAAATTATTTGTAAACAAATTGTTAACATTGGGATATTTTTAATAAAAATCTGACATCTATTAATAAATGCATGACATTAGTTAATTGTTGCCATAATGGTTTATCCAAGGTAAAATTAATTAGTGTAAGCATAACTATAGACGTATTACTTGGAAAGGGGTGCATGTATTTGGGTAAGTTTATAATGGCACTGGATGCCGGAACAACGAGTAACAGAGCGATTGTTTTTAATCGTGAGGGGGAAATGGTATCCGTTGCACAGAAGGAATTCAGACAGATATTTCCTAAGCCGGGCTGGGTTGAACATGATGCCAATGAGATATGGTCTACCATGCTTGGTGTGGCAGTTGAAGCTCTTGCAAAGTCAGGAGCAACACCTAAGGATATAGCCGGAATAGGAATTACAAATCAGAGAGAAACAACTATTGTCTGGGATAAAGAAACAGGAGAGCCTGTATATAATGCCATCGTATGGCAGTGCCGCAGAACTTCAGAGTTCTGTGACAGCCTGAAGGATCAGGGGCTTACGGATATGATCCGTTCGAAGACAGGCCTTGTAATAGATGCGTACTTCTCAGCTACTAAGCTGAAGTGGATACTGGATAATGTACCGGGTGTAAGAGAGAGGGCTGAAAGAGGAGAACTTCTTTTTGGTACAGTGGATACATGGCTTCTCTGGAAGCTTACCAAGGGCCGCTGTCATATGACGGATTATTCCAACGCATCCCGTACCATGATGTATAACATAAATGATCTTAAGTGGGATGAGGAGATACTTGAGCTGCTTGGCATTCCGTCTAGCATGCTTCCTGAAGTTCGTAATTCAAGTGAGGTATATGGCCTTGCTAGTAAACATATACTTGGTGGAGAGATTCCGGTGGCAGGAATAGCCGGAGATCAGCAGGCTGCACTCTTTGGCCAGCAGTGCTTCTCCAAGGGCGATGCAAAGAATACCTATGGAACAGGATGTTTCCTTCTTATGAATACAGGTGAGACACCGGTATTTTCCGAGAATGGCCTTGTAACAACCCTTGCCTGGGGCATAGACGGAAAGGTAAACTATGCTCTTGAAGGTTCAGTATTCATAGCCGGAGCTTCTATTCAGTGGCTGCGAGATGAGATGAGACTTATCGACAGTGCCGAAGATTCTGAATATATGGCAATGAAGGTTAAGGATACAGCAGGCTGCTATGTGGTTCCTGCATTTACGGGACTGGGAGCTCCTTACTGGAATCAGTACGCAAGAGGTACCATAGTAGGTATCACAAGAGGTGTTAATAAATATCATATAATCAGAGCAACTCTTGAATCCATCGCTTATGAGACCAGCGATGTACTCCGTGCAATGGAGAAGGATTCAGGCGTTAAGATCAGAGAGCTGAAGGTGGACGGCGGCGCATCAGCCAACAACTTCCTGATGCAGACCCAGGCGGATATAATAGATGCTACTGTTGTACGTCCAAGCTGCAGAGAAAGCACAGCTCTTGGAGCTGCATATCTGGCAGGCCTTGCTACAGGCTTCTATAGTTCAAGAGATGATATTAAGTCCAGCACTACGATAGACAGGATATTTAAGCCTGAGATATCTGAGGAAGAGAGAGAAGAGCGCCTCTTGGGATGGAAGAAGGCAGTAGAGAAGTCTTTCGGATGGGCAGAGTAATAAGTTGATCAGATAACAGAACTCTGTGACATGAAAAAACAGTGGAAATGAGGTGTCACCTCAAATCCACTGTTTTTTCTTTAGCATTATCCAAGAATTGTCTTTATCACGCGTTCTGATGCATGGCAGTCAACTCTGTCAAAGTTTTTATCCACGTATTCAGCAACCTTCTCGAAGTCATAATCTTCCTTGTAGATGGCGTCTATCAGTTCGTCAAAGGTCGTAACTATGCGGCCCGGTACATTTGACTCGTAATCTCTGTGGAAGCCGCGTTCGCTGCAGTATTCATCTCTGTCGAAGGCATAGAACAGCATCGGCTTATCCATAAGAGAGAACTCATATATGCCGGAAGAGTAGTCTGTTATCAGAAGGTCCGTTACCAGGAAGAGGTCGTTGATATTCTCATATGAAGTCATATCAAAGATTCTATCCTTATATTCTTCCGGAATTGAAACCGGTTCAGTAACGAAAGGATGGTTCTTTATTATGAAGTTTGCATCCTTATCCAGACACATCTTATATATACGTCCGAAATCAAGCTTATCCATCGGATAATGGGCATCTGCTTTGTTCCGCCCTCTGTAGGTAGGAGCAAACAGGATATTCGAACGCTTCATAAGATAAGGATAGGTAAGTATCAGATCAGCTCTGGTCTTTGCCTGTTCATCCGGATCAAGGAAGGAATCCAGACGGGGCATACCCGTAGGAAGCACCATTTCAGGATTGATTCCCCATACTTCTGCAAAGAAGTGACGGATCTTTATGGAACCGGCAATTCCGAAGGTGTACTGTCGGTGGCCGGACTTAGGTCCGGGACTTGCAGGCATGCCGAAACGGCTGTAGCCGGTGGATTTGAAACCGGCGCCTGCGTGCCACAGCTGAACTATGGTCGTTTTCTTCAGGGTGAGCCAGTCCAGAGTAGGGCTGTGGTCATCCAGAAAGATATAATCTGCCCAGGCGAGTAACCGGATAGCTTCCAGCCACTGCTTCTTGTTGAAATGCTCTGTGAGTACGGAGCGATACATTTCCCGGAAGGTATAGCCTTCTTTTATAAGTTCCTTCTTAATTGCAAGAAGGTTGCCTGTAGGTTCAGACTTCTGGTCGGACATAAGAAGTATGCACTTCTCTCTGGTCGGAGAAAGACGTCTCCCGGAGAGGACCGCCTCCCTTGCAGTGTTATAGAGGTCCTGGGCCATACGGCGCTTCACCGCCTTCTTACGCTCAAGAGCAGCCTCTTCCTCTGTGAGTTTTCCAATAGTATTACGGACAACAAGCTTCATGCCGAATCTCGCATCCCTCCGGAAGTATACCGAATAAACCTTCTTTATATGATAAGGAAAATGCTTATCACAGGCCGAAAGGTTTTCTGAAAGCTCCTCAGAGAGGATTATATTCGGATAGTAGTGGGCTTCCCGCTTAAGGCTGAGATTCGATATGGCGTACTCGCCCCTAGGAAGCTGAGCATTTGTTCCGGGATTGGTAACATTGACGCGCAGAAGATAGTGGTCGCCTTCGGCGGAAACTACTTCGAGCTCACAGGAATAGGGCGTTTTATCTGCTGCCTTAATGCGAGTGAGATATAGGGGCATATGTACATCAGTGGTAATATCCATGTATATCCATATGCGGTCCCAGTATATTTTATTGATAGTAATTGATTTCTTTTCCATAAAAAACTTATAGCACGTTTCAGTGTTTAATTCAAATGATGATAATAAAATCAATAAAAAATGCATTTAACAAAATAAAATCAAAAAAAAATGCAAAAAACTTAATTTTCTTATTTACAAGTTGCGGTAAGTATAATATAATCAGAAAAGATTTTTACTTCAGCTGACTAAAGTTGAGGAGAATTATATTAAATATCAAAAGGAGAGAAAAAAGCAATGTCATACGTTGATGAGGTACTTGAGAAAGTACAGAAGAGAGATGGAAACCAGCCTGAGTTCATCCAGGCAGTAACAGAAGTACTTAATTCACTTCGTCCAGTTATCGACCAGGATGAGGAGAAGTATAGAAAGCTTGCTATACTTGAGAGAATTACAGAGCCTGATCGTCAGATCATGTTCAGAGTACCATGGGTAGATGATAACGGACAGGTTCAGGTAAACCGTGGTTTCCGTGTACAGTTCAACAACGCTATCGGACCTTACAAGGGAGGTCTCAGACTTCACCCATCAGTAAATCTTGGAATCATCAAGTTCCTCGGTTTCGAGCAGATTTTCAAGAACTCACTTACAACACTTCCTATCGGTGGTGGTAAGGGTGGTTCTGACTTCGATCCTAAGGGTAAGTCAGACAACGAGATCATGAAGTTCTGCCAGAGCTTTATGACAGAGCTTTCAAAATATATCGGAGCTGACGAGGACGTTCCTGCTGGTGATATCGGAACAGGTGCTCGTGAGATCGGTTTCATGTTCGGACAGTATAAGAGAATCAAGGGACTTTACGAAGGAGTTCTTACAGGTAAGGGTCTTACATACGGTGGATCACTTGCTCGTACAGAGGCTACAGGTTATGGTCTTCTTTACCTCACAGAGGAAATGGTTAAGTGCCATGGCGATAAGCTTGAGGGTAAGACAATTGCTGTTTCAGGTTCAGGAAACGTTGCTATCTATGCTATCCAGAAGGCTACACAGCTTGGTGCTAAGGTTGTTACATGTTCAGATTCAACAGGTTGGATCTATGATGAGAACGGTATCGACGTTGATCTTCTTAAGGAAGTTAAGGAAGTTAAGCGTGCTCGTCTTACAGAGTATGCTGCAGCTAAGTCAACAGCTCAGTACTTCGAGAAGAAGAACGGTGAGCATGGTGTATGGCAGTACAAGGTAGACATCGCTCTTCCATGTGCTACACAGAACGAGCTTGATATCGAGGATGCTAAGATGCTTGTTGCTAACGGCGTTCAGTACGTAGCAGAGGGTGCTAACATGCCTACAACAATCGAGGCTACAGAGTACTTCCAGGCTAACAACGTACCATTCGTTGGTGGTAAGGCTGCTAACGCAGGTGGTGTTGCTACATCAGCACTTGAGATGAGCCAGAACTCAGAGAGACTTTCATGGAGCTTCGAAGAAGTTGATGCTAAGCTTAAGAACATCATGGTTGGTATCTATCACAACATCGATGATGCTGCTAAGGAGTACGGTATGGAAGGCAACTATGTTGCAGGTGCTAACATTGCCGGATTCAAGAAGGTAGTTGAAGCTATGATCGCTCAGGGTGTTTGCTAAACTAAGCCATGCAGTGAAATAGAATTGAAAGAGCCCATCACGCTTGCGTGAATGGGCTTTTTTGATTCTATTTCAATATATGGCGCAGCCATACATCGAGCCGATAGGCGAGATGCTGCATGGCATGAGATTAAGTCCTGTAAACCCAGTGTTTATGGGACTTTTCTTTTTTGTAAGATACTTGGGGACGAATCCCCAAACCTTTGACTATAAAATGAAGATATAACTGTAAAAGGCTTTATAAACAGATAGAACTTTTTGGAGATTGAAAGATTTCTAAGGAATACAAAATTATGATGATAAAATGACAGCTGATGAGGGAAAGGCTTCAGCTGTCTTTTTCTTTGCAACCAAATGTAACATAAATTGGACAAAAATGTATGGTATAGTTGGTGGATTGCTGAAAATCAGATGGATATAATAATGTTAACAATAGTTGCAAATGTTGTAATAATATTATAAGGTGGAAATATATGAATAATATGAATAGTGATAAAAAAGCAGTTAGAAAAAATTATCTGGATAATATCCGCTGGATTACGGTTGTGATCGTTGTTTTATACCATGTATTATATATGTACAATGCTGAGGGGGTGTCAGGAGGAATTGGTCAGATTACCAAATTATCAACTCAGCCTTACGATATCTTCCAGTATCTGGTATATCCATGGTTTATGCCGGTGCTTTTCATTGTGGCAGGTATAAGTTCAAGACTGTATCTGGAGAAGCATACAAATAAGGAATTTATAAAGAGCAGAACTACGAAGCTCCTAGTTCCATCAACTTTAGGACTTTTTGTATTCCAGTTTATTCAGGGATATGTAAGTATGAATCTTGGGGATGGAGTAGCAGCGCTTGCAGCAGCAGGAGTTCCAAAGTTTGTTATCTACTTTATAATGGTTGCTACAGGAAGTGGAGTGCTGTGGTTCGTTCATCTTCTATGGATATATAGCGTGGTGCTTGTACTTATTAGGAAGATAGAGAAGGGAAAACTTCTCGAAGTTGGATCAAAGGCACAGATGTGGTTGATAGTTCTTTTATTCTTCCCAATCTGGGGAGCTGCACAGATACTTAATGCACCAATTGTATCAGTATATAGATTTGCATTTTATTTTGTTTTCTTCATGTTGGGATACTATGTATTTTCAAATGAGGAAGTAATGGATAAGTTAAAAAAATACGCAGTAGTATTTATAGTGATCGGAGTAGCGCTCTCTATTTCATTTGCGGTAATAAACTTTATCATTCGCGGTGGTTCGAACTTTGGAGATAAGCCAGTTAATAGAGGGCCACTGTTCGCAGCATGTGCATACTTTGGTTCCCTGGCGATGCTTTCCGGTATGGCTAGATTCGGAGATTTCAGTAATGATTTCACAAAGTGGATGAGTAGTCATAGCTTTGGATTATATGTATTCCATTATCTTGGAATATCCACGGTTGCACTTGTTTTTGCGAAGAATGCACTCCTTCCGGCACCTCTTTGCTACCTGCTTAGTTTAATAGCAGGATTCTTATTTGGATATGGACTTTATGCCATTATCAGTAGGATTCCATTCTTTAGATGGGCGATTCTTGGAATCAGTAAGAAGAAGGTTAAGAATAGTGAGGAGTAATCTCTGAATGACCGGAACGAATGAAGTATATAGGAGAAAAAATATGTTTAAGGATAATATAGTTCAGCTTAGAAAGTTAAATCAGATGACACAGGAGGAGTTGGCAGAAATAGTCGGTGTTTCCAGGCAGGCGGTTGCAAAGTGGGAGTCGGGGGAATCGATTCCGGATATTGAGAAGAGTCGGCTATTAGCGGAAGCATTTGGTGTGTCACTAGATGATCTGGTTAACTATGAGCCAGGGGAAAATATGGGACTTGGAGTGGCACCGAAGGGAAAACACCTATTCGGACTTGTGACAGTGGGGGACAAAGGACAGATTGTAATTCCTGCCAAGGCCAGGAAACTATTCGATATTTCCCCGGGAGACACTCTTGTGGTGCTTGGAGATGAGGGGCAGGGGTTAGCTATTATTAAGGCGGATCATTTCCTTTCCCTTGCAAATATGGTGGAGAAACTTAAGAAGAAATAAACTATGAACTGTGACAGGTATGTAAGAGTGCTTGCCACAGTTTTTATACTTATAGTATATTTAAACTTGTTAATATTTTCTCAAGATTATTTATAAGTAAATACGAGGTTGTGATTGTCCACTTGGTTGGGTTATTCTAATTATAGTAGACGGACCTGATAATGGTAATGCGCTTCTTGCAGCTGGATTTACAAATGTAGAGGAACTGAATAGTTGGGAAGTTACCCATAGTGTGGTTACAAGGGAAAATGGTATGGAGTATAGAGTAGTAAATGAAAATGATATTCCGGCTCTGGCAGAAGCTATGTCCAGTTCATATGCAGAAGAGCCATGGAATGAAAAATGGAAAAGTGATAGAGCTGAGAGGAGAATCAGATCGATTCTGGTTGGTTTTGAGTCTCTGGGAGTGGCTGCATTTGAAGACGATAAGCTAATAGGCGCAGCTCTTGGCTTTGTTGATCCTTATGCAGATGAAGACTTCTTTTTTATATCTGAACTATTTGTTATTCCTGAGTGGAAGAAGCATGGTGTTGGGAAGTTGCTTCTTGCAGAACTTGAAATCCATCTGAAAGAGAAAGGCATCAGTGTAGTGGAGCTAATCTCCATCAAAGAAAACTGGGAGTTCTATGCAAAATGCGGGATTGTTAACGATGAGGGTGTAACAGTTCTTGGAAAGCAGATATAGAATATCTATTACAATAATCTGAATTCATAATACACACGTAATATACACCACCTCCCGGAACCCCAGTATCTTTGCCGAACACTGATTTGAAGCTATGATCGCTCAGGGTGTTTGCTAATTTATTAAAAAACTTATAAGAACACATAATCCCGTAGGAGAATTATCCTACGGGATTTTTTATTGAATGTTGGTATTTGTATGTTATTTTATATATAGTAGGCAATAATGTGCTCTATGAGGTGTTGTGATGAATATAGAATCTTATAATCTTGATTCACTACGAGAATTGGTTAGAAAACTTCAAGTGGAAAATATTGAATTAAAGGCTATTCTTGATAAAGAAAACATTCCGTATGAATTAAAAGATGTTTTTGAAGATGTGATAGAGGAATCGGAGAAGTATGATCCGGATCAGGGAGGAAGAATTAATTCGAAATATATAACTGATGAAATGGTAATCCGCTTTTATTCCATGTTCTGGGGAAGGGAGGATGTGTTTGCAAAGCGTGGGAAAAATGGAGGTTATTTTCCACAGTGCGATAACAGGTGGGAGTATGCTCTATGCCCGAAGCAACGGGGAGATAAAAAGTATCCTTGTGATGAATGTGAAAATAGATGCTGGACAAAGCTTGATCCCAAAACGGTAAAGAAACATTTGTTTGGATATAAAGAAGATGGTACAGATGTGATTGGTATATATCCGCTTCATGAAAACGGTACCGTGAGATTTATTGTGTATGATTTCGATAATCATGAGAGAGGCTCAGAACAAACGGATTTTGCTAATACCGATAATGAGTGGCAGGACGAGGTAAATGCTCTCCGAAAGATATGTGAATCAAATGGTATTCATCCTCTTGTAGAGCGTTCTCGTTCTGGAAGAGGAGCTCATGTTTGGATATTGTTTTCATGCCCTGTAAATGCCATAATAGCTCGCAATTTTGGATTTATGCTCCTTGATAAAGGAATGATGTCATATAACCTTAAGACCTTCAAATACTATGACAGAATGTATCCATGTCAGGATAGTGCTAACAGCTTAGGAAATCTTATTGCGCTTCCACTTCAGGGAAAAGCTCTAAAGGATGGAAATAGTGCTTTTGTAGATGAAAACTGGAATGCATATCCTGATCAATGGTCACTAATTTATCGTGATGATATACGACTATCAATCGATGATATCAATTGCTATATGGAGAAATGGCAGACTGAACTGGCATCAAGTAATCCATATTCTGTTATTGTTAATAACCAGGATAAAAGAGTAAAACCGTGGAAGAAACACGACGCTTTTGTAAAGGAGGACGTTGTTGGAAAAATTCACCTTACTCTAGCGGATGGGGCTTATATCGATGCACTTAATATATCTCCGAGACTTCAAAACCAGATAAGGGGTCTGGCGGCATTTGATAACCCTGAATATATAAAAAGGTTTAGAATGCATAAGTCAAATTATTATCAGTTTCAGGCAGTGTATTTGGGAAAAGATATAGATGGATATATTAAGCTTCCTCGTGGATTAAAGGAAGAGATAATAGCAGAATGTAAGAATTCAGATATTCCTTATGATATAAAAGATGAAAGAGAGAAAGGTATTCCTATCAATGTTGCATTTAATGGAGAACTAAAGGATGAACAGAAAGAAGCTGTAGAAAAAATGCTTTCATATGATAATGGTGTTCTCAGTGCAGCAACTGCATTTGGAAAGACTGTTGTATCTAGTTATATTATAGCAAAAAGGAAAGTGAATACTTTGATTATTCTCCAAAGCAAGGATTTACTTGAACAGTGGGTAGAGTCCCTTCATAAGTTTTTAATCATTGATGAAGAACCTCCAATATATAAAACTAAAACTGGCCGTGAGAAAAGAAGGGATGATGTTGTTGGAAGTTTAGCTTCAGGGAAAGATACATTAACCGGAATAATTGATGTGGCAATGGTAGGCTCTCTATATGCCAAAGGAAATTATCATAAGATGCTAAATCAGTATGGGCTTGTCATCTATGATGAATGTCATCATGTGGCTTCAAATACAGCAATGAATGTTATGCAGAAGGTTAATGCAAGATATGTGTATGGTGTTACAGCTACGCCTAAGAGAAGCGATAATCTTGATAAAGAAATATTCATGCTGATAGGTCCTATCAGGCATTCGTATACAGCTATTGAAAGAAATCAGAAGTTAGGTATACCTCACATTGTTATTCCAAGATACACAAGGACTGTAAGAATTAATGAGGATAAGAATGATGTAAATGCTTTATACAAACTTATAAGTGGTTCACCTGATAGAAATGATATGATTATTTTAGATGTGAAAGATGTAGTAAAAAAGGGAAAAACACCTATAATTCTTACGCGCCTTAAAGAACAGGCAAAGATCTTATATGATAAACTATCCGTTGATGAAAAGAATGTTTTCCTAATGTATGGAGATAATACAGATAAAGAAAATGCAGAGATTAGAAACAAGTTAAAAAGTGTTTCGGATAAGGAAACACTTATTCTTATTGCAACAGGACAGAAAATAGGAGAAGGTTTTGATTTTCCACGTCTTGATACATTAATGTTAGCCGCACCAGTATCGTTTGATGGAAGACTGGAACAATATCTGGGCAGGCTTGGGAGAAATAATCCGGGAAAAGAAGAAGTGGTTGTTTATGATTATGTGGATTCACATATAGGAATGTTTGAACGGATGTATTCAAAGCGTCTTAGAGCATATAAGGAGATAGGATTTACTGCACAGACAGATGTGGTTAATAATAAACAAAGTGTTAATGCTATTTATTCTTCAGATAATTACATAGATACATTTGAACGTGATCTGGTTGAAGCAAATGAAAGAATTATAATCTCAAGTCCTGATATCGAAATTAGGAAGATTGATAGACTACTGAACATTATTAAGAAAAGACAGGAGGCTGGTGTAAAAGTTACTGTAATAACTACATATCCTGATGAGGTAATGTTTGGAAATTCTTTTTTCTTTTCAAGTATGATTACTACTTTGATTGCATCGGGAGTAGAAGTCGTAGAAAGAGAAGAGGTAGAAGAACATTTTGCTGTGATAGACAGTGATATAGTATGGCACGGTGGAATGAATCTTCTAGGCAGAGACGATGCATGGGATAATCTTATGAGAATTAAATCAGAAAAAGTAGCTGCCGAACTTCTAGAGATAGCATTTAAACATCAGAAATAATTATGGAAATGAAATGGCTTGACAAAAGATATTTGTAAGGATAGTATAATAATCAGAAGGAGACTTCTTGAGCTGTGCACTCATTAAAATGTACTTCGCCTGTGAAGTGAAAGCCGTGATGGAGTGCGGTTGACATGGAGGCTCACAAAGGTGGCAACTCACCATAATCCATCTTAGCTTCGGTGAAAGAAAGTTGCATATTATGATAACAAAGCCTTGCCGTGCGCAGGGCTTTTGTTTTACTAAAGGAGCTCTATGGATATATTTCAGGAATGTGCATTAAACTTTCAAAAAATAGCTCAAACAACAAAATATATTTTTCATGTAGCAAAAAATAAAAGGATAGAAGTTTTTTTAATAGATTTCAAGGAAAGCGATTTTCATCATGTGGCTGGCCTTCAATATTTGACGGATATCCAGATTCCCAGATCAAAAAATAGAGTAATTCCATGGATTTTAGAGGGAAATAATAATGTAACAGAAGAGTATTTACAAAAAAGTGCTTTTTATAAAGGAAAACCAAATGATGAGAAGGATGTTGAAAAAAGAATATCGGAATTAAGGTTTCTCGAAGAATATCTTGATAATGATAATATTGTATATATATACTCTCCAAAGGATTCACCACAGAATAATTCATTGATTAATTGTGATTATATTATTAAAAGTAAGAGTAATAAAAGAAATGAAACTGTCTTTATATTTTTGAAGCATAGAAGTGGTTCTGATTCTTCTTGTAGGATTATATCATTTGGTGTGAAGAAGAAAGTTGAATATGGCGGTATATATACATATGTGATGCTTAAAGACAAAATAATAAATGGCGATAGAAAGAATCTCTTTAGACATAAAAAATATGGAACAGATCAGATTATTCTGAATGAGCCAGACGTTATTGCTGAATATATAACTGATGAAGAGAATGACGATAATGGAGAATCGTAGATATTAATTGATTATAAGATATTTATCCCGCAGATTATCTGCGGGATTTTTTTATTAAACATTTTTATGGTATATTAAGGACGACAGCGCAGGAGTATAACCTGGAAACGAAGATGCGGGAGATATGAGGCTTACATAATGATATTGATATTTGACTTTTTTGAAACACTAGTAAATGTTATTTCTATGGATTTTAACCGTGGGTTAGAGTCCTTTTGGGAAAAGTACTATAAGGATAAATGCTCTTTTGAGGAGATAAGGACTTTTGCTGAAGAAATGTTTCAGCATATGCTGGAGGTCCAGAGTACCGGAAGAGAGTTCCCCTTTGTGAAGGAAGAACTGCCACTTTATGCTGAAAAGTTTGGCGGCGATGTTGTAACTATGAATGCAGATGAAGAGGCGGATTTTCTGATGTATTGCAATGAGATGCAAGTTATTCCGGGTCTGGCAGATATGCTTTCTCAATTTGCCGAAAAGAATATCCCCATGTATGTTATATCAAACAGCGGCTTCACGGCAGAAGCACTTAAGATAATTCTTCAGAGATTTGGTATAGGAGAATACTTTACCGAGCTGTGGTCCAGTGCAGATATCGGCTGGGTAAAGCCTCGAAAAGAAATCTTTGATACAGCATTGGAAGAGGTCTTGAAGAATCATCCCGGGGCCACTAAAGAAGAGATATTCTATATCGGAGATACATATAAGACAGATGTAATAGGGGCATATGATGCAGGTATAAAACCGGTCTGGATAAATAGAAATGGAGAGGCTGACGATAAAGCATATGCATCCTATGATATTGAAAGTATATTGGATCTTATAGGGGTGATTTAGAGCATACTTGATTTACGAAAAATCGGATTTATGTTATATTGAATAAGTATGGTAAACGGAGACTCACTCACATTGTTAACTATGAGAAAGACGAAAAGGTGAATCATGGAAAAGGGAAGTATTATAACACTCGCAACCTATAACATTTGGAACAGCAACGAGGGTATGCCGACCAGATATGCGCATATCCTGGCAGAGATCAGAGAGGTTAATCCGGACATAATCTGTCTTCAGGAGATCAAAGATTCTGCAATGGCGCATGATATGGAAGACAGACTGGGCATGGACTGCTTCTTTACAAACCGTATAGGAGAGGATGAAGGAATTGCTATACTCAGCAGCCTTCCAATTCTGGAAGAAGAAAACTGGATGGTTGATGCTCACGCACAGTATGCGGAAATCTTATACTATGATAAGACCATTGCTGTGGTAAATGTACACTTTCCGTGGGACTCAACACTGGAACGTGAGAGAAGTATAGTTAATATAATGAAAAAGCTGGAATCCAAGAATTATGATTATTTATTCTTCCTTGGAGACTTTAACTGTGGCAACAACTCCGATGTCATCAGAATGATGCTCGGTGAGTGTACCATATATGGAACAGAGGCAAACCCTCCGTTCTTTGATCTGGCTTCAGGCTATGAACAGCTCAGCGGTATTCCTGCTAAGGAAACACTTAATTATCTCAATAACCCAAGATTCAGACTGAATACTATTGAGGTAAATCAGAGAGTGGATAGAATATTTGTACAGAATACTTATCCGAAAGAACTTCCGGCACTTCTTGCAAGCGATGTATTTGGAACAGGGGTTTATCAGAATACGAATCTTGCTGCAAGTGACCATTACGGGGTTTTTGCAAAGGTCGGATTCTAACATAAGAGGGGCAGGAGAAGGATAATGACTGTATACGAGAGACTGTTAAAGGTACAGGATAAGGAATATAGAGACTTTCAGATAAAACTTGTTCCCAACATATCTCCGGATGCCATGATAGGCGTAAGAACTCCGGATATGAGGAACATAGCTAAAGAAGTATTTAAAAGTGATGAAAGAGATGCATTTTTAAAGGAACTTCCACATAAATTCTACGAAGAGAATCTGGTTCATTTCTTTTTGATAGCGATGATTAAGGACTTCGATGAATGCGTTAAGGCAGTGGATGAGTTTCTTCCGTATGTTGACTGCTGGCCGGTATCAGACCAATCATGTATATACTGCCAGGTTCGGTATCCGTATGCTGATGAATGAATTCCTGGGAGATGATTTTAAGAAAGAGTATCTGGAACTGGTGGCCTCTAAGAGGGGTGAAGATTATTATCTTAAAATGATGGTCGCCTGGTACTTTGCAACAGCGCTTGCTAAGCAGTATGACGAAAGCGTTAAGTATATTGAAGAGCGAAAACTTGATGACTGGGTACTGAAGAAGGCTATTCAAAAGGCGGTTGAAAGCTATCGGGTAACTGATGAGCATAAAGAGTATTTAAAAACATTCAGATAAAACAAATGATGTTTTGAGGTTTAGTTTATGTCTGGGGAGAAGATATATCACATAGGGGTTATGATAGGAAATGTTCATACCCAGCACCCTATGGAACTTATCAGGGGTATATGTGAAGCAGCAAAAACAGAAAATGTAAATATATCCTTCTTTGTTGGAGCTCAGGGAAATGCACTGGACTTCTGGAAGGGCGATGCAAATGAATTATCTGCATATAATTATCAGTATAATTCACTTTATGACTATTCACTTATTGCAGGACTGGATGCCATAATCATTTCTTATGGTACTCTGTGTATATACCTTGACAGGGATGACAGAGAGGCCTTTGCTTCAAAGTATAGAAGCGTGCCGCTGGTTATCCTTGAGGAGTATGATGAGGATTCCTGCGATAGTTTTATTATCAGTGATAACTATGGAAGCATGTATACGATAATGGAACATATCCTTACGTATCATGGCTATAAGAAGGTTCTGTACTTAAGCGGACCTAAGAATAACACGGATTCCAACGAAAGAGAGAGAGCTTACCTTGAGGCTATGAAGGCTCATGGACTTACTGTGACTGAGGACATGGTGGAGTATGGTGATTACTCATCGGAAGTTGAGGATCTGGTAGAGAAGCTTCTGGATAATAATCCGGATGCGGAGGCAATTGTTTCCGCAAATGATGAGATGGCTTCAAGTGCATACCGGGTATGCAGAAAAAGAGGCCTTATACCGGGAAGAGATATTGCAATTACAGGTTACGATGATGTTGAATTCGCCCAGCGTATGGATCCGCCGCTTACCACGGCTAATCAGGATGGCCTGGATATGGGCTTCCGTGCTCTAAAATGCGCTGTATCCCTTTGCAAAGATGCAGAACCGGTTAAGATGAAGCTTCCTGCAAAGTTCCTGAGAAGACAGTCCTGTGGCTGTAAGGGACAGCATGACGAAGAGATAAAACTTATAGATGTTCTGGAAAAGATACAGACCAAAGATGATAAAGAGCTTATAGAGAAGGCAGTTTCTGTTGCGGCATCAGACCCATATCAGAGTATTGCCATGAAGGAAACCCGAAAGGCCGGAGAAGAGTATTTCAGATTCCTTATTTATTCCATGCTTGAGATGACAGGTACGAAGGAGCTGTTATCCGATAAGAAATCATCTGATCTTGCATTTGCTAAGATACAGAAGCTCTGTATGAAGGATGGAAAAAGAAAACTCGACTTTTCCGGATTTCAGAGAACCCTTCATCAGGTGCTCCGCTTCTTTATGGAGAAGGAGACTGATGCGGAAGTTCTTCGGAAGCTGGGCCTTATACAGGAAGTAACAGACAACTATATCACTTCTTTTATCATGAGAAGTGATGAAAACAATATAATGATGCTCATGAATAAGAGCTGGGCTGCACCGGCTTCCATAAGATACATGATCGAAAAGGTTGACAATGAGGATGCGTTTAACCGTCTTGCAATTGAAACAGCCATAGATCAGGGAGCAAAAAGCGCCTATCTTTATCTGCTGCCGGAGCCGTTGCATTGCGACAGAAAAGGGCAGTTCTTATGTCCTGAAAGACTGGAACTTGCAGCAGAGTATGTTGATGAAGTTAAGGTGTATGATAAGGATAACAGGCCGGTCATTACCAAAAAGGATGGCTTTGTAACTTATTATCCTGATTCGACAAAACACGTTTACGTTGCATTTCTCCTTTTTGCAAAGACTTATCAGTATGGAATCATGCTCTGTGAAACAGATGCGGAGTCTCTGGGACTTCTGTATGGCGTGGCCCTTCAGATAAGTACAGCTAAGGCATATATGCAGATAAGCAGGCAGGAGAACGAAGCTAAGCGTCAGTTATATGAGACACTAAAGGAACTTAAGGAGAAGAATGAAGTGCTCAGCTTTGTATCTTCTACGGATGCTCTGACAGGGCTGTATAACAGACGTGGATTTATAGAACAGGCAGTGGAGGAAGTAAATAAGCATATCGGATCATGTGCGGCTATATTCTTCTCAGATCTGGATCATCTGAAACAGATAAATGACGAGTATGGACACCAGGATGGTGACTTTGCTCTTATAAATGCAGGCAGGATTATGAAAGAAACCTTTGACAGCTTCGGACGTGAAGGGGCTGTATGCGGCCGTATCGGAGGAGATGAGTTTGTTTCCTTTATGATATGTGATAATGAATCGGATGTTGAAGAGATTAAGGCACAGCTGAAAGAGCGCTGCCGCCTTTTCAACGAATCCTGCGATAAACCGTATTATGTGGAATTTTCAACCGGATGCGTAACTTTTATATGCAGCGAAGATTATTCCATAGCAGAGCTTACCAGTCAGGCGGATGAGTGTCTCTATGAAGAGAAGAAAAAAAGACGGGCAAGCATAATAAAAGCTGATCAAACATGACATATAGATGTCGCGTATACTTTGATATATTAGTTCTATAAAGACGGAGCGGCTATTATGCCGCAGGAATATGCTTACGGAGGAGACTGATATGAACGTATACGAAAACTGTCCTGTACTGGAAAACCCGAGATGGCTGATGAGACTTGTTGAGAAGTCTGATGCTGCAGATCTGCTGGAGGTATACAGCGATAAGAGAGCACTGCCATATTTTAACAGTGATAACTGTGATGGAGATAACTTTTATTATCCGACAATAGACAGAATGAACGATGCGCTGGACTTCTGGATACAGTCCTACGAAACAGAGTGGTTTGTGAGATGGGCTATTATAGATAAGACCTTATCCAAGGCTATAGGAACCATTGAAGCTTTTCACAGGCCATACAGAGAGGACTTTGGAGAAGTAGGTGTTATAAGACTTGATGTCGGCAGTGAGTATGAGAAGGCTGACACGCTTAAAGAGATATTTGAGTTATTTGTACCAAAGGCCTATGAGTTCTTTGACTGCAGCGAGATAATAACAAAGATTCCGAATTATGCTGTGGAAAGGGCTGAGGCGGCGGAAAGCATCGGGTTCGAAAGAACGGACAAGTGTCTGGTGGGCGATGACGGCTATGCCTATAATGGCTACTGGACAATCACGAAGGGTAGCCAGGCGTGAAAGCAGAGGCTGGCCGGCGCAAAAGCGGTCAGGCATGAAAGTTGAGACCCGCTGGGCAGATTGAGAGAAATAGACTTGTAGTTATTTAGCTGCAAGTCTTTTTTTGTGAGCATACGGTGATGAGCATTTCTAATGAATTTCCTGCTGGTTAAAAAAAATTCCTGTAAATTAACATGTGTTCAATAGATATTGATTCGAATTTACGTTATTATAGGTGCATAACTAGTTATGCAAAAACATAAGAGCGGAGGAACAACAATGAATATAGGTAATGTAATAAAGAGATACAGACAGGAACTGGGATTCACACAGGAAGAGGTTGCAAAAAGACTTGGCGTGACTACACCTGCCGTGAATAAATGGGAAAATGGCAATACTCAGCCGGATATAAGTCTGATTGCACCGATAGCAAGGCTTTTTGGAATAACAACTGATACACTGCTTTCTTTTAAGGATGATCTGACAGACGAAGAGGTTAATTTTTTTATAAAATATCTTGAAGATCATTTTAATGATAAACCTTTCGAACAGCTGTTTACAGAAGCTGCAGATAAGATTAAGGAGTATCCAAGTTGTGATAAGCTGAAATGGAATATAGCATCTATGCTTGATGCCTGGCTTATGTTTTATCCACTTCCGGAAGGAGATAAATATGATTCTCAGATTTATGATTGGTTTTCTCAGCTTCTGGATTCAGAGGTCGATAATATTAAGAAGGGAGCAGCTTTATCATTATATAGGTTTTATTACAAGAAGGAAGAATATAACGAGGCTGAAATCTATCTGGCTTACCTTTCTGAAGATGATCCGGAGAGAAAAAGCCTGCACGCAGATATCTTAAGTAAAACTGGAAGGACCGAAGAGGCATTTCGTGAACATGAAGCTATTCTTCTAAAGCATATCAGTGATATGCAGATTACTTTAAGTTCACTGTATACTATGTATAAGGAGCAGGGGAATATGGAGATGACCCATAAAATAGTTGATAAGCAGTGTGGTTTAGCTGAACTTTTCGAAATGGGTAAATATCATGCAGCAGCTCCGGCTATCAGTCTTGCTGAACATGAGAAGGATGTGGAGGAGACTGAACATCTCATGCGAATGATAATTGATAATACTGATTCAGCTTTTGGTTATACAGAATCTGATCTTTTCTCCCATGTTGGATTTGAAATATACCAGAGCAGCTTTGTTAAGAAATTAAAGGATGATGTAATAGAAAGATTTAAAGATGAAAACGTTTTTGGCTATATGAAAGGCAACGAGTTCTGGGAAAAACTGAGACAGCAGTAGGCTGTAAAGCGTAGAGGACCTTCGGGTCCTCTTTTTTGCTGATTTTATTCTTGACAAATCGCAGACCCGGTGTTTTAATGTATCAAAATGATATATATCAAATCGATATATAGAACAAGCTTTTGAAAAGGAGATTAACAGTCATGAGACAAAAAGTAAGAAGAGCATTACTGCTTGTATCGTTAATTCTATTCCCGATTACAATATATTACTTCTCGCCATATCTGATCATTATGGGAGCCTCAGAGCATGTGATTAACGGAAGCTTTATAGTATTTACGATCATGTTTATAGCATCCATGTTTTTAGGACGTGTCTGGTGCGGATGGCTGTGTCCGGCAGGAGGACTTCAGGAGTGTGTGGCAAGAATAAATAACAAGCCTCCAAAGCAGGGAAAGCGTGAGATTATAAAATATGTTATCTGGATTATCTGGATGATTACGATAGTGGTTACATTTATACTTGCCAAAAGTGATGTGACCATCAATCCTTTCTATATGACAGACCATGGCATTTCGGTTTCGTGCATATATGATTATGTGATATACTACGGAGTGATATTTCTGCTTATCGTTCCCTGTATGATCCATGGAAGGAGAGCAGCATGTCATTATATATGCTGGATGGCCCCGTTTATGGTGATAGGAAGCACTATCGGAAGATGGCTGCGCCTTCCGCAGCTCCATATAGAAGCAGAGACAGATAAATGCATCGGATGCGGTAAGTGCAATATGGCATGTCCTAAGGGACTGGATGTAAGGAAGATGGTATCGGAAGGGGCAAACAGCAGATGCACGGAATGTATGCAGTGCGGTGCCTGTGTGGATGAGTGCCCGAAAAAAGTGTTGAAGTACAGGATGACCTGGAAGCGCGCAAGGTAAAGCACAAGGCGGGCACGCGAGGAAAGCAGCACGAGGCTGGTGAAGCAGTGAAATAGGGGGATTCGGAAATGGGGAAAGACAGAAAAATAGATATGGTGATTCTTGGGCTGCTGGCTCACGAAGATTCAACCGGTTATGATATAAAGAAAAAAATAGACGGGCCGATAAGCTTCTTCTGGAAGGGAAGCTTCGGAAGTATATATCCTGCGCTCAGTGATATGGAGAAGAATGAGCTGGTAAAGAAGCTGAAATCTGATAACAGTGGCGGAAGAGAGAAGATAGCCTATCATATAACAAAAAAGGGAACGGATACTCTTAAGACCTGGTTGAGAGATGAGAGCGCAGGAAATGAACTTAAGTACGAGACACTCTTAAAGCTTTTCTTTGGCGGTGTGGATGAAAAGAGTGTAACCCTGCATAATATCGAAGTCTTTGAAGAGCAGGTGAGACAGAGTCTTGCAGTTCTAAAGATATATAAAGAAAACCTGGAAAAAGCACTGGATGATGAGGAGCATAAATATTATTACCTTACAGTGATTTTTGGGATTGACACCTATGAAGGCTACCTCAAGTGGTGTAAAAAAGCGAAGAAGATCCTGGCTGAATAAGCTGCGCTCCAAAGAGGCGAAAAATCGCACCAGAAAGAAGTGCGAAAGATACATTAAGGAAAAAACAGAAGAAGGATATTATAACATGAAGCAGAATGTAAAGATAATACTGGCATCGGGATCACCTAGAAGACGTGAGCTCTTGACTCAGGCAGGCCTTGAGTTTACGGTACTTGTTACCGATGCAGATGAATCAATAGATATAACAGATCCGGCAGAGGTAGTACACATCCTGTCACAGAGAAAAGCGGATGCAGCAGCAGATGAATTCCTGAAACGCCGTGAAAACGGTGAAGAATTGCTGATAGTTTCTGCCGACACTGTGGTTGCACTGGAAGGCAAGGTTATCGGAAAACCTAAGGATGAGAAGGATGCCCTGGATATACTGATGAGTCTTTCAGGCAAGACGCATGATGTATATACAGGAGTAAGCTGTATCCTTATTTCGGGAGATAAAAGGGAAAACGTGATCAGCTTTGTCGAAAGAACAGGTGTCACCATGTATGCCTTCGATGAGGCGGAAGCTCTTGACTATATAAGTACAAAGGAACCTATGGATAAGGCCGGGGCATATGGGATTCAGGGAATCGGTGCCCGTCTCGTAGAAAAAATAGATGGTGATTATAATAATGTTGTAGGTTTTCCGCTGGCGGCATTCTTACGTAGATGCTATAATAGATTTACCCGTTTTGAATAGAAATACGGGGTGGGGTTTTTTGTTTTTTAAGTATTACGGGGTATTATATGGAGCGGAAGAAGGTAGCGGTTTTTCTGGCCAATATCTATAAGGATATGACCAAGGAAACACAGAATGGAATCATTGAAGCCGCAAAGAGTAAGGGCATAAAGCTTATCTTTTTCACGAGCTTTAACGACAATTACAGCAGTAAAAAATACATAAGATATAAGAATTATGACAAGGGAGATATGTCTGTCTTTATGCTTCCGAAGCTTTCGGAATATGACGGGCTTATTTCCCTTGACTCGTATCTGCCGGATTTATATAAGAATCCGGTAAATGATATTAAGAGGCATGCGGAGTGTCCGGTGGTGACCCTCGGAGATGTGCAGGACTATTCTTATAACATAGTTAATGATCAGGCCTTGTCCTTTAAGGAAATCGTGGAGCATATGGTCACAGTTCATGGCTGCAAGGATTTTGTGCTTGTTTCCAGTGACAGAGATAAGTCATTCCTTCGTGAAAGAGAAGATATCTTTACAGCCGTTATGGAAGAGCATGGCATTGCATTTTCAAAGGATAAAATAGTCAACGGCAACCTTAAATCAAACTGCGGAAGGGAAGTTGTAAGAAAGATACTGGATCTTTATAGAGGAACCGAAAGAAAGCTTCCTGAAGCCATAGTCTGTGTAAATGATTACACTGTTCTTGGTGTGCTGAATGCACTGCAGGAAAGGGGCTAAGGGGCTTCAGCGTTCCTGAAGATGTACTGATAACCGGATATGATGATATGCTTCAGTCAAGATACTCGGAGCCTTCTATAACCACGTCATGTCAGCCGTTTGAAAATGTGGGGCGTGCCGGTGTTGAGACGCTTACAAAGCTCTGGAATGGCGAAGAGGTTCCGGCTACTCAGGCACTGCCGGGAATACTGAAACTCAGAGAGTCCTGTGGATGCATGGCAAAGGATAAGATAAAGTTGAATGATATCAGAGATGCATATGATCTTATCATTGAAAAGCAGGATGATCTGTCAATGTCGGCAACCAATCTGCTGCTTGGTATATATTCATCGGATT
>ONEC01000019.1 GCA_900316715.1 uncultured Eubacteriales bacterium | reverse complement strand
AGGATCTGTCTGCACTTCTCACAGCTTTCCACATGTTCTTCTATCGCGGCATTTGTAACATCGTTTGTTAATCCGTCTACATATGACGGAAGCAGATCCAGTATGATCTCGCATGGTATATTATTCATTATTCTCCACTTCCTTTCTTAATTTTTCCTTACCTCTATAGAACGTAACTCTTGCCCAGTTTTCCGTCTTTCCGTGAATCTCTCCTATCTCCCTGAAAGACAGACCTCCGAAAACTCTGAGGTAAATGACTTCCCTGTAAGGTTCTTCCACGTTATGGAGCTTCCTGAAAAGCTCCGTTTTTTCCGTTGACCGGATCACATCCTTTTCGGCTGAATCTACGGGAATGGCCATATCCTCAATATCTTCATGCTTCGGATGTTTTCTGAGATAGGTAAGGATAACATTCTTTGCGATTGCGCAAAGCCATGTTGAAATCTTGCAGCTTTCATCATATCTGTCGCTGGACTTTATAGCCTGATAGAACGTTTCCTGTGTCAGTTCTTCAGCCAGGTCGCTGTCCTGCACCTTCGACAGTATGAATCTGAAAACTGTCTGAGCATACTTCTGATATATCTCATCCATCGACTGCAAGTTCTCACCTCCTTCTTGTCTGTTCTATAAAGTTAATGCAAGAAAGTGTCGATTCGTTACAAATTTTCTAAAAAAAATTTTTTATTATCTTCTCTGCCTTAAAACCTCGTACATTACGACCGCCGCGGAGACTCCCGCATTAAGGGATTCCACCTGTCCCTCCATAGGGATCCTCAGCAGTCTGTCAGCCTTCTCCGATACTGCTTCGCTGAGCCCGCGCCCCTCATTTCCTATAAGAAATGCAGCAGCCCCCGTGAAGTCCTCATCATAAAACTCTTTTCCATCCAAATGTGTTCCGAAAACAACTATTCCGGATTCTCGCAGTTTATCTATATCTTCAAGAAGATTCTCGCTCACGCATACCTTCATTCTGAATATGGATCCCATTGTGGATCTCACTGTCTTTGGACTGTATACATCAACCGAGTCACTGCTGATCAGTATCCCGGTAACTCCCGCTCCCTCAGCAGTTCTTATAATAGTTCCCATGTTTCCCGGATCCTGGAGTCTGTCCATGATAAGAATAAATGGTACCGAATCTCCTGCCGTAAGCTCTGCGATATCATGCTTCTCCATGCTTACAACAGCAAGAACGCCCTGAGGTGAATCTGTATCAGAAAGTTTCTTCATAACCGACTGATTTACCTTAGTACAGGAATCCTTCTGCTCTGCTGATTCTATAAGATTCAATACAGTTTTTTCGTTGCCACCACCGGTTCCTGATTCAAGCTTATCTAAAAAGCTTTCTTCCACAAATATCTCGACCAGTCTGTCTATCGGCACCTCTGACACAAGTCTCAGTCCTTCAACAATAAAGACGCCTTCTTCGCGTCTTCTGGAAGCGCTCTTCGTGAGCTTTACTATATCTTTAATCTTTTCGTTATTAACTGAAGTTATCTCTTTCATGTTTTTCCTCTTGTAAAATGTGACAGCTAACCTTACGATTAGCTGTCACGTTCACTTAATTAATTACTCTTTTTTCTTTTCCTGATAAAGATCACTCCTGAAAGTGACAACATGCATATAGCCATCCATAACATCGGATCTGCTTCGTCACCTGTTGAAGGTGTGTTCTTATCTTTCTTTGTAGTTTCATCCTTCTTTGGTTCATCCTTAATTACCAGCTGCCACTGAGCTGTGAAAGTATGATCACCTTCTACTGTGTACTTGTCACCAGGATGATACTCTGAACCCTTCCAGTAAAGGAAGTTATATCCTTCTCTTGTAGGAGCATCCGGAATGGTTATTACAGAACCCTCTTCAGCTTCAACAGTTATAACTCCTGTCTTTCCATCAAGTGTTCCGCCATTCAGGTCATAGCTTATCTTATGATAAACCGCAGTTTTGTTCTCTTTGTAAACAGCCTTATAAGTTGCATCTGCTGTTACATCTGCAAGTTCCGGACTCCAGCCTGTAAATTCATATGTGAATTTATCTGTTGCTGCCTTAGTTGGATCTGCAGGCTTTTCTATATCTGCCGCCTTAGTTCCATATTCATATTCTGCTGCTGCCTTAAGAACGGTTGTTCCATCCTCATCTACAAATACAACGCTGTACTTATTCTTAACTGCTGTATATGTTGCTGTATAAACAGCATCTGCTGTTACATCAGCTATATCCTTATCCCAGCCTGCAAAAGTATATGTATACTCTGCTGTTGCTGCCTTTTCAGGATCATCAGGCTTAACCACATCTGCTGCTGCAGTTCCATATTTATACTCAGCTTCCTTGATAACTGTAGTACCGTCATCATCTACAAATGTAACCTTGTACATCCTATCCTTCTGAACATAATTTGCCTGGTATACTGCAGGTCCAGTTACATCCTTTACTTCAGGAGTCCAGCCTGTAAATTCATAAGAATACTCAGCTGTTGGCTTCTTCTCAGGAGATGGCTTTACAATATCTGCCGCTGCTGTTCCATATTCATAAGGTGTTGCAGCCATAAGAACTGTTGTTCCATCTTCATCTACAAAGCTTACATCGTATTTATTCTTTGTTGCTGTATAAACAGCCTTATAAGTCACATCACCTGTTACAGTATCAACCTTTGGATTCCAGCCGCCAAATGCATAGGTAAATTCTGCTGTTGCTGCCTTGCTTGGATCTGCAGGCTTTGTTATCTGATCTGCAGTTGTTCCATACTCATACTCTGCAGTTGCCTGAAGAACCGTATCATCTGAATCAACGAAGGTTACTTTATAATTATTCTTTGCTGCTGAATAGGTTGCTGTATATGTTGCATCTCCTGTAACATCTGCAATTGCAGGAGTCCAGCCAGAAAATGAATAAGTGTATTCCGCTGTAGCTGTTCTTGATGGATTTGACGGTCTTACTATATCTGCAGCCGTTTTTCCATACTCATATTCTGCAGATGATATAACATCCCCATTATAATCTACAAACTTTATTGTATACTTATTCTTTGCTCTTGAATAAGTTGCCTTATAGGTTGCGTCATCTGTAACATCTGCAATCGCTGGAGTCCAGCCTGTAAATGTATAGGTGTATTCTGCTGTAGCTGTCTTTTCCGGATTCTTTGGTCTTACTATATCTGCTGCCGCAGTTCCATAATCATACTTTACGCTGTTAACTTCCTGACCTGAATAATTTACCTTAAGAGGTGTAGTTCCATCTTCATCTACGAACTTTACTTCATACTTATTTAAAGTATTATTATACTTTGCATTATATGTTGCATCACCTTTTACTGTTTCAACTTCAGGATCCCAGCCTTCAAAAGTATATGTATACTGCTGATCTGCACCCTTTGTTGGTGTGGCACCATCATATGATGGTGTTGTTCCATATTCAACACCTGTATCAGTCTCAATTATCTGACCTATGTTCTTCCAGGTAACTGTATACTTATTAACTGTAGAATCATACTGAGCTGTATATTCTGCATTTCCTGTTACAACACCAACCACCGGATCCCAGCCGCTGAAGCTGTATGTATACTGCGCCGTAGCCGGCTGTACTGGTTCTGATCCGACATACGATGGTGTTGCTCCATACGGAACATCTTTATCTGTCTTGATTACTGTTCCATCATAATTCTTCCAAGTTACTGTGTACTTGTTTAATGTCCGGTTATACTGAGCTGTATATGTTGCATTACCGGTTACCGCATAAATTGTTGGATCCCATCCACTGAAGGTGTATGTAAACTGCGCATCTGCCTGCTTTGTCGGTGTGGCTCCATTATATGTTGGAGTTGTACCATATGGAACTTTATCTGTCTTGATTACTGTTCCATCATAATTCTTCCAAGTTACTGTGTACTCGTTTACTGTCCGGTTATACTGAGCTGTATATGTTGCATCACCGGTTATGGCATCCAGTGTCGGACTCCAGCTGCTAAAGGTATATGTATATTGAGCTGTTGCCGGCTTTGTCGGTGCGGCTCCATTATATGTTGGAGTTGTACCATATGGAACATCTTTATCTATCTTAATTACTGTTCCATCATAATTCTTCCAAGTTACTGTGTACTTGTTTAATGTCCGGCTATACTGAGCTGTATATTCTGTATCACCAGTCACAGAACTTATCTGTGGAGACCAGCCGCTAAAGGTGTATGTATACTGTGCATCTGCCTGCTTTGTCGGTGTGGCTCCATTATATGTTGGAGTTGTACCATACGGAACATTTTCATCTTTCTTCAGTTCCGTTCCGTCGTAATTCTTCCATGTTACTGTATACGTTCTCGTTGTAGAGGTGTACTTTGCTGTATATTCTCTATCACTATCAGCTGCTTTAACATCCGGATCCCATCCAGAAAAAGAATATGTAAACTCAGCTGATTCTTCTGTGGTTGGTGTTTGTCCATCATACGTAGGTATTGTGCCATGCTCTACACCGGTATCAGTCTCGAGAATAGTTCCACCTATATTTTTCCAGGTAATGGTATACTTATTTATATCCCATTTTGCATAGAATTTTTTATTACCTGTATCCGTAGCCGAAATAACTTCCGTACCTACAGGATGTTTAAATTCAGAATCTGTATACCATCCATTAAAAGTATATCCTTCTTTCTGAGGATCTTCTAAAGATTGTATACTTGTTCCATATTTATAAGACTTCGGGTTTTTCTCAGAATTTGTTCCTCCGTTCATCTCATAACTGATTGTATATTCTGCCAGAGTAAACTTCGCATAGAATGTTTTGTTTCCATAATCAGTTGTTGATATTACAGGGCTGGATATCGGACTATTACGTTCCGAATTCGTATACCATCCGACAAAGTCATATCCTGTTTTCTGAGGATCTTGAAGAGATGTTACTCCCGTTCCATAAATATATGTTGATGGATTATTATTCTGATTTGTCCCCCCATCCAGTTCATAGGAAATATTAAATGTTTCTGGATTCCACTTTGCATATAAAGTTGTGTTGGCTGTAACTGTGTCTGTGTCAAATTTCCAAAGATTCTGACATTCTTTCTCTTTATACCAGCCGCCAAATTTGCATCTCTCATCTAATAATTTCTTGGTTGGTTCAGAAGCCTTACTATTATATTCCACAGACTGTGCTGGTGGCACATCTTCATCTTTACCATATCCATTTTTGTCAAATGTCACAGTTACTTTTTTAGCTGTCTTAGAATACTGCGCTGTATATTCTGCATCACCAGCTACTTCAACCGGAATCGGATTCCATCCACTGAATGTATAATCATATGCAGGATCCGTCACTGACGGTGTCGGTGTTGCTCCGTCATATGAAGGTGTAGATCCAGCATCTACATCCACATCTGTTTCCAGTACGGTTCCATCATCATTTTTCCAGGTTATAGTATATTTATTTGGAATCCACTTTGCATACAATACTGTATTCTGTGTAACTTTATTATTTGCAAAATCCCATTTACTGCCATCTGCAAAGCTGCTGTCTGTATACCAGCCACCAAATTGATAATGCTCAGTAGTTATGGCACTTGGTTCCGTAACCTTTTCACCATATGCTGCATACCGAGTAGCAGGCGCTATTCCATGAGCTGTGACAAATTCAACGCTATATACTGCCTGTAAAGATATACTTTCTATATGATTTCCACCAGAACCAGTTTCAACAGCACTGCTTATTTTCCATCCTGCAATATCCGAAGATGGATTTGTCGAATCAAATGTAAAACCCGCACCACTTAATGTCTTTACATTATATTTATAGTAATACTTGTCATTTTCATTATTTCCCGCAGCTGTATTATTAGGATCAGCTGTTCCAGACACGATGTCATACTCATCTGTACTCATGAACTCATAATAGATTAAAACATTATCATTATTTGTATCAGCTCCATTAGAGACAAATGTCCACGACATTTCATCACCCGGAAGGAATACATCTCCAATATATCCATCCAAAGTTGAACCTGTAATCACGCCAAAATCAATGTCGGCAGCATATACATTTGCCGGCAGCATATTGATCACCAGCATCACTGCCAGCAGCATAGCCCAAAATGACTTTTTCCTTCTTTTTACTTCAGCTCTCTGATTCATATTACACTTCCACCCCTCATTATATAAATCAAGTGCCTTATCCCGTCCCTTATTGTCCTAAGCTTTGATTGCCTGGAATCTCTGCACTTTTTTAAACTCACCGGAATCTGGCCGATCCTCAGTCCCTTTTTCACAGCCTCTGCTATCATCTCTGTAGCAAACTCCATTCCGGTGGTATGAAATCTTAAGTTACTTAGTGCTTCCCGGGTTATACCACGGAATCCGCAATGAAAATCCCTTACATCAGTTCTATATCTTACTCTTCCCATGAGTGATAAAAACTTTACTCCAATTATGTGAATGACAGGCATGGCGCCCTTCTCTATTCCTCCGCGGAATCTGTCACCGATCATCACATCATATTTCCCTGCGATAAGCGGTTTATACAGCCTGTCCATTTCATTAAAATCATACGTGGTATCACAATCCGCCAATATTATTACAGATCCTCTGGCGGCCTTCATTCCCGCTCTGAGAGCCCGTCCATATCCCGGTCTGGGCACATGTATGACTCTGGCTCCATGTTCCCGCGCCACCGAAACCGACTTATCTGTAGAACCATTATCAGCAACCAGTATTTCTCCGTTCAGATTATGGCGGTCTAGATACGCCTTAACTGTATCTATGCATTTCCCAACAGTTGCTTCTTCGTTCAGACAAGGCATCAGTATTGTCAGCTCAAATTCACTTTGATTTTCTCTCATGCCTTCGCCCTCTCCGCATAGATTCCCACACCTTCAACTCTTCCAAAACAAGAATCATTGCAAGAACAGCTGCCAGCTGCGCACGATACGTAAAAAAGTTATGCAGATATGCATGATTATGAAGCACCAGATATCTTACATAAGGAATACCTGCTATAAGTACATATATAAGAATCTGCTTTTTATCCGCACCTTTTATATGATATACATATGCAATGTAAATATATATTAGTATAAGTATTATTCCGATCACAGCACCTGCAGCTCCCCATCCGATTGGGAACAGGCACATAACATTTCTTATCAGAGCTCCAAAGAGATATGACCCCAGGCCAAGTGTCACCTGCTCAGTTCCTCCGATTCTCTCAGAGATATGCTCCGATACATATGGCATTACATTTTCACCGAGAGCAATGGATGCGATAACCCACTTCATGATCCATGTAAGGACATAGCCCAGTCCCCACATAACAGTCATCTTTACAGGAAGTTTCCATGGATTCTCAGAACGCTTCTTATCATGTTCCATTTTTACCAGAAGCAGCAGCGGTACTGTCAGTGTAAGCGTCTCTGTTGTAAGGAAATCAAAGAAACAGGTCAGCATTCCAAATATAAGAAATGCACTCCCATACCACTTCTCTTTATCTTTTCCGGATATCCAAAGTATCATGATTGAAAAGATAAACATCAGGATAAACATCCATGTATATTCAAGTGAAAATGGAACAAAGCATGCTGCCACAGCAATCAGCCCTGTTATCATTCCTGCTGCAAAATCAAAATACTTTCTTCTGATGAGCATTATGGTAAATAACACAGCAAGCCCCGCAAGTATAATACCATTCAGAATATATATTCCCTTAACTGACATGATGAGCATTAACGGTCTCACTACTGCTATCGATCCATGCCAGTATCTTAAATACTGCTGGTTTGCTTCCCGTCCGTCCTTTACCGCCTCCAGCAGATTCTCGTTCTCATTTTTATGTTCAACATGGTAGTAAGCCGACTTCATAACTGACTTCAGCGGCTCTTCCGAATCATACTGCCATGCGATTCCCAGCAGGATGGAATCTGCGTACCTGTCTATCCTGCTTCCATAGTAATCATCTATTACTGAAAAAAACTGCTTACGCTCGCATAGATACTCCGCAGACTTCTGCATATTATTCTGTATAGCAGTGCGTGGTATCACAGTTGCAGCAAGCAAAGAAATAACGAATATTACTGTTGTTATACAGAACACTGTTACTTCTCTGATAGGCAGTTTTTTTATTATATTCTTCAAGGATTATCCCCTTATGAAATGTCGTTTATTATAAAATACACACTATGCTTATTTTACTAGAAAAATGCGAATTTTCCAACTATTATTTTGAATTATGTAAACAATTCTAGACTTTTCTTGTCATAACCCTGTCAGCACCATACTCCAGCTTCAGTGCATCGCTGACTCCTGAAGATGCATCCACCTTTGCTGTAAGGCGTTTCATCATCTTTTCTTCTTTCAGCTGCACGAATACCGGTGAAAAACCAGGATAGTTTTTAAGTATCTGATTCAGGTTTTTAGAGTTTGCCGTGAAATCATCCATATTCGGAAATAGTATCCAGAGCTCCGTACTGGCTGCTTCTGACTTCTTCGCTATTTCTTCCATGGTATAGATGTCGGAAACTATGAGCTTACTCTCCTTCTCTGATACCTGTGCACGTCCCTCGACGATAACCGCCTTGTTTTCCTCCAGCTTATATCGGCATCTTTCAAATACTCTTGGGAATATAACTACTTCAAGGCTTCCGTAAAGATCTTCTATTCTCACAAAGGCCATGTTCTCTCCATTACGGGTTACCTTGTAAGTGATCTCGTCTATAACGCCACCCAGGCGGTAGTTCATTCCGTCCTTTGCTTCGGCTACAAGAGTCTCCTCATCGATGTAGAAATCCATGGTTGAAGCTGTAGTCTCTTTTTTCAAAAGATCAGTATAGCTGTCCAACGGATGGCCGCTGACATAGAGACCAAGGGCATCCTTCTCTGCTCTGAGGAATGTCTCCTTATCGTACTCCGGAACATCCGGATATACCACATCAAAAGCCTTCTTATCCTCTGCACCCATAAAGTCCAGCAGACTTATCTGGCCTGAGGTTGCCTTCTTCTTTTCCTGTGTAACCTCATCTATTATCTTCGGATATACCTCCTTCATCTGATGGCGGTTATATCCAAAGCTGTCAAATGCTCCTGAATCTATAAAGCTCTCAATAGTTCTCTTGTTAGCTTCTTTATTTGATACTCTTTCTATAAAGTCTCTTAAGTCTCTGAATGGCCCTCCCGTCCTTCTCGCTTCAAGGATGGTTTCAACCACATTATCACCGATCGACTTAATAGCTGACATTCCGTATCTTATAGCATCACCATCAACAGAGAATACGCCTTCACCCTTATTCACATCCGGAGGAAGAAGCTTAATGCCCATTCTCTTTACAGCCACTATATATTTGCTCAGTTTCTGGGAATTATCCCTTACTGATGTAAGCAGGGCAGACATAAAGTCCAGCGGATAATGACATCTGAGATATGCTGTCTCATAGGCTACAACTGCATAGGCTGCAGCATGGGACTTGTTGAAGGCATAGCTGGCGAAATCTGTCATCTCATCGAATATCTTATTAGCTATCTCTTCACTGATTCCATTCTTTATACAGCCCGGAACTCCTGAGGCCTCGTCACCATATACGAAATACTGTCTTTCCTTCGCCATGACATCCGCCTTCTTTTTGGACATGGCACGACGAACAAGATCGGAACGACCCAAGGAATAACCTGCCAGGGTCATAACGATCTGCATAACCTGCTCCTGATATACGATACAGCCATAGGTCGGTTTAAGGATAGGTTCCAGTTCCGGAGTATCGTACTTTATAAGGTCCTGGTTGTTCTTTCCCTTGATATACTGAGGTATAAAGTCCATAGGACCCGGACGATACAGAGAGATACCGGCTATTACATCCTCTATGCTGTGCGGCTTCAGTTCCTTCATGAAGCTCTGCATACCACTGGACTCCAGCTGGAATACACCATCACATTTACCCTGTGATATCATGTCGTATACAGCCTTGTCATCAAAGTCCAGGTTCTCAACATCAACAGTTTCTCCGGTTCTCTTACGGATATTTTCAACTGCATCTTTTATTACAGTAAGATTTCTGAGTCCCAGGAAGTCCATCTTCAGAAGACCCAGTTCTTCTATTCTTGTCATATTAAACTGAGTTGCTACCACATCTCCGTTCTTACAGAGCGGCACAAACTCATCTATAGGCTCTCTGCCGATTACGACTCCTGCGGCATGAAGAGATGCATGTCTCGGAAGTCCTTCCAGCTGTTTTGATACATCAACCAGATAGTGAACCTCTTCGCTCTCATCATACATCTTCTTGAAGTCCGGACTCTGAGCCAGAGCCTTCTCTATAGTCATATTCACATCGGCCGGAATAGACTTCGCAACCATATCACAGGTCTTATAGGATATGTCCAGAGCACGTCCCACATCTCTGATACAGTTACGTGCAGCAAGGGTACCGAAGGTAACAATCTGAACCACCTTCTCCTCGCCATATTTCTCTGTAACATAGTCTATAACCTTCTGACGTCCATCCGGAGCAAAGTCAACGTCTATATCGGGCATGCTGACACGTTCCGGATTCAGGAATCTCTCAAAGATAAGACTATACTTTATCGGATCTATATTCGTGATCTTAAGTGTATAGGATACCAGGCTTCCGGCAGCGGAACCACGTCCCGGTCCTACACCGATCCCATTACTTCTTGCATAGTTGATGAAGTCCCATACTATCAGGAAGTAATCAACGTATCCCATGTTCTTTATGGTTTCAAGCTCATAATCCAGTCTCTGTGAAAGTTCCGGAGTTACATCCTCATATCTTTCATTAAGACCTGACTTGCAGAGTCTGCAGAGGTATTCATAAGCATCCCCATCTCCAGGAACATCATACTTCGGAATCTTCTGCTCACCGAATACGATATTCACATTACAGCGCTCTGCTATCTTATGAGTATTCCTGAGTGCCTCCTTGGCATAAGGAAACAGACGCTCCATCTCGTCGGCAGACTTAAGATAGTACTGTCCTCCGTCATAGCGCATCCTCTTCTCATCCTGAACCTTTGCATTGGTCTGGATACAGAGAAGCACATCGTGTGCCTCCCAGTCTTCAGCTTTTATATAATGGGAATCGTTGGTAGCGATAAGCTCTATGCCAAGCTCCTCGGACATCTTAAGCAGCTCTGTGTTGACCAGAGTATCATCTGACATTCCGTGGTCCTGCATTTCCAGGAAGAAATTATCTTTTCCGAAAATCTCCTGATACTCAAGTGCTACCTTCCTTGCCTCGTCCGGAAGTCTCTTTCTGATATAATAAGCAACTTCACCCTGAAGGCAGGCTGAGGTACATATGATGCCCTCATGGTACTCTTTAAGCAGCTCCTTATCTACACGAGGCTTATAATAATAACCCTCGGTAAATCCCCTTGTAACGATCTTAGAAAGGTTACTGTAACCTATATCATTCTCTGCAAGGAGAATCAGATGGAAGTATCTCTCATCATCCGGTGCAGCCTCCTTATCAAAGCGGCTTCCCGGAGCTACATAAACCTCGCATCCGATAATAGGCTTTATGCCCTGCTTCTGGCATTCTTTATAAAAATCTATAACACCGTACATGACACCGTGGTCTGTAATGGCCAGACTGTCGAATCCCAGCTCCTTTGCCCTTGCAACAAGAAGCGGGATCTTGGCAGCACCGTCCAGAAGACTGTACTCGGTATGTACATGCAGATGTGTAAATTCATTTCCGTTCATTAGTAAACCCCTGTGTCAGCTTTTCTTCCTTCTCAGATACTTTCTGTATGCCTTCATATAACGTCTGGCATAGGCAAAAGTCTCATCTTCACCTTTTTCAGCCAGCATATATAGAAGTCTCTCAAGCTGCTTCTTCGAATATGGATGAAGCATGTGCTTTCCCTTACCCTGTAAGTAATATTCCAGCGGACTTCTGTCTGTATAAGCGTCCTTCTTATATATCTTGCTGGCAGCCACTCTGTCGCAGAACATTTCAACTATATAGTTATCAGGCATCTTCATGCCCGTCATGCCTCTGTCCCTATGCTCTATATCATAATCTATCCAGTACTCAAGATGATGCTTGTTCCTGCCCTTATGGTGAAGCCAGGAGGATGTATAACCCTTATCTTCGCGTTCAGCTTCATTTGGGCTTCTGTTGCCCTGATAATACTTTGCACCTACCGAGAACTCTGTCCATGAATATTTCGAGAGGTCGTGCAGAAGACCCTGTTTATAGAGTCCGCATCTGAAGCAGTTCTTTCCAACTTCAATCTTATGTTCATTTATGGTCTTCAGGTGATTATACCAGCCTGATTCCTTAATCTTCTTTGAAATGTTCATCGTGATCATCCAATCTATCTATTCTTCTTTTCTAAAGCACATACATAGCTATTTTATCACATTAGTTAGATATATTTAAGCAAAAAAATGCACCGGCCGCCGATACTTATCAGCAGTCGATGCATCTAATCTCTATTATGATTCAGATAGGCTTAAGCCTCAGCCTTCCACAGTCCATGCAGATTGCAGTACTCATATGCTGCAACAAGCTCATCACCATCAGCGATCGCAAAATCAGCTTTTGGCTCATCGCCCGGCTTAAGGTACTTAACCTGGAATCCTTCCTTAGTCTCAATAACTACCCATGTAATGTAGTGAGCATCCAGCATAGGATGTGCAACCTCACCAACCTTTACAGTGACCTTGTTTCCATCCGCTTCGATAACCGGAACATGCTTCTCACCCGCCCCATCGGATGTGTTAGGAACCATCTCCACAGTTGTCTCGCCACAACATTTAACATCACATGCATCCTTGTTAAGATACATCAGGATATTGCCGCAGCTTACGCACTTAAAAAACTTCATGCTTTCATACCTCCTCTTTAATTTTCAAATGCAAAATGCATTATATTCCTAGTTGTTATCTCCTGAACCGTGCTCCTTACGGATAACGTCATGAGCACCACCCTCTACAATACTTGTAGATGATACAAGAGTAAGCTTAGCCTTGTTCTGGAAGTCCTTGATATTAAGAGCTCCACAGTTGCACATTGTTGACTTAACCTTGCTGAGTGTTCTGTCAACGTTGTCCTTAAGTGGTCCTGCATAAGGAACATAAGAATCAACACCCTCTTCGAAAGAAAGCTTCTTATCTCCACCAAGGTCATATCTCTGCCAGTTTCTAGCTCTGTTAGAACCTTCGCCCCAGTACTCCTTAACGTAGTTGCCATTAACGAGAAGCTTCTCTGTTGGGCTCTCATCAAATCTTGCGAAATATCTACCAAGCATAACAAAGTCAGCTCCCATTGCAAGTGCAAGAGTGATGTGATGATCGTATACGATACCACCATCTGAACATACAGGAACATAGATACCTGTCTCTTCAAAATATTCATCTCTGGCCTTACATACTTCAATAAGAGCTGTAGCCTGTCCTCTACCTATACCCTTTGTCTCTCTGGTGATACAGATTGAACCACCACCGATACCAACCTTGATAAAGTCTGCACCAGCTTCTGCAAGGAATCTGAAGCCTTCAGCGTCAACTACGTTTCCTGCTCCAACCTTAACTGTGTCACCATACTTCTCACGGATCCATCCAAGAGTAAGCTTCTGCCACTCTGAGAATCCCTCTGAAGAATCTATACAGAGAACATCAACACCTGCATCAACAAGTGCAGGAACTCTCTCTGCGTAATCTCTTGTGTTGATTCCGGCACCAACAATGTATCTCTTATGCTGATCAAGAAGTTCGCCCGGATTATCCTTATGCTCATCATAATCCTTACGGAATACGAATGATACAAGCTTTCCAGCCTCATCTACGATAGGAAGTGAGTTAAGCTTGTTATCCCAGATGATATCGTTAGCTTCGCTGAGTGTGATGCCATCCTTTGCAGTGATGAGCTTCTCAAGTGGTGTCATGAACTCTGATACCTTAACTGTTGGCTCCATTCTGCTTATACGGTAATCACGGCTTGATACGATACCTACAAGCTTTCCCTGAGAAGTTCCATCCTCAGTAACTGCTACTGTAGAATGACCTGACTTCTTCTTCATCTCAATTATATCTGCAAGAGTATCATCAGGGCTTACATTAGAATCGCTCTTTACAAAACCTGCCTTATAATTCTTTACCTTGGCTACCATAGCTGCTTCGTCCTCGATTGACTGAGAACCATAGATAAATGCAACACCACCGCTTCTGGCAAGTGCTATAGCAAGTCTGTCTCCTGAAACTGACTGCATGATGGCTGATACCATAGGTATTGTCATCTCGATAGCAGGAGTCTCTCCCTTTTTGAACTTAACCAGTGGAGTATTAAGTGTAACATTTGCAGGAATGCACTCACTGGATGAATATCCCGGAATAAGAAGATACTCGTTAAAAGTTCTTGACGGTTCTGTAATGTAAGTTGCCATTTGATATTTTCCTCCATTCTTTTAATATATTATTTTTTTGATATTTGCTCTATATCCTACCCCAATAGGCGGAAAAACGCAAGCAAAAATCAAAGTAATTTTTCACAAAAAATAATACAAAAATAGCCGCAGATTCTCACTGCGGCATATGATTAAAGCTCCCGATCGGACTCGAACCGACGACCTATTGATTACGAATCAATTGCTCTACCAACTGAGCCACGGAAGCAAAACAAAAACTTCTTAGTATTATAAACATAAAGCGAAGGTTACGCAAGTGTTATTTAAGGTCTTTCTCCTTCGAAAAATAGCGGGAACCCGAAATATTCAGGTTCCCGTTTTATTACCATGTTTTTCCGTCGTAACTGTTGCCGCCCATTCCTCCCTGAGGATTCTGGTTGTTTTCCTTGGCTTCTATTTCGTTCTGTTTATCCTGTTCAGCCTGCTGTCTCTCCTGCATGCTGTCTCTCTTCTGATCATCCAGCTTATCTTTCAGATCTTCTTCTCTCTTGGTTGATTCCTTCTTTTCAGGCTCCTGCTGTTCATCCTGGCCCTGATTCTGCTGATCATCCTGCTGATTATCACTATTTCCGGAATCATTCTGCTGCTGAAGCTGTTCAAGCATATCATCAATATCCTTCTTAAGCTTTTCAGCATCTTCATTATGACCATTTGGATCGTCCGGATTAGCACAGCCCTCTTCTGTAAGAACATTTCTTGCAGCCTTAAGCTGACGGATAGCACGTTCAACATCCTTCTGAGTAGTCATATTAGCCCAGTCTATTTTCATAAGCATGCTGAGCGCCAGATTAACTCTGATATTACATTCCTTATCCTCATGAGGAGCTCCGATTTCTAGAGCCTTCTTGTAATTAGATATTGCCTCATCGTAGTCTCCATTCTGATAGGCTACATTTCCTAAGTTATAGTAAGGAAGGTAGCTGTCCGGGAAATTCATGACGAGAAGCGGTTCTTCATACTTTGTACTGTAAACCTTTCTGTCATATCTTCTCAGGAATATCTCGTTCATTACAAATCTGACAACCAGAAAGAGGCCGCAGATAAGAAGAAGCACGCATACTATATCGATAATAGCCATAAAGCTTCTTGGATTCTCTATATGTAGTTTTTCATCACGTCTGCGTGACGATGTGTCTCTTTTTTCTTCCATGATCGTTAGATTCGACCTCTCCTGATTATAAGTATCATTTCAATAATAAGCAGTATAAACAGCGGATATGTATAATAGAAATATGTATCCTCATAGCTTACATTGTCACTGCTTGCCATAGACATTGAGCTTCCGCTCTTTATGGAGTCGAGAAGATACTCAACATTTGATGGATTATCCATATGGATATAATCTATATCCATCTCATGCGCCATATCCTGCAGTGTTGTCTCGTTGTAGATTGAAAGAGCGTCCTTATTGGTCTCCGGATCCTTTATATATTTAGAGTCGCCCTTATCATACATCTTTCCGCCTTCCTTAGTACCGTAACCAAGGATAGCACCGCCATCTATATAAGGCTCCATTCCTGCATAGGACTGCATCTGCTGTCCTTCAGCTGTAACCTCTCCATCACTTATGAAGAAAACAACTGTGAGTCTGTCCTCTTTCTTCGCTGATGACTTAAGCATCTCTGCCATAGCCTCATACGGAGTATTGAGAGTTGTTCCTCTTGCATAATATCTGTCCGGTACAGAAAGGGTTGCAAAAGCATCTGATACATTTCGGCTATCCTGTGTAAACGGACAAAGTATCTGAGCTCTGTTATCAAACTTGATAAGAGAGAAGTTACTTCCTGACAGGCTGTCCATGATATGCTCGCAGTCTTTAAGAACTGCTGACATACGTGTATCATCGCCGTTGTAATCTTCAGCCCACATACTGATCGTAGTATCAACTACAAAGAGTACGTCTATATTCTTCAATTCTACATCTACATTATATCTTTTACCCATGATTCGGAGGTTTATGAAGAATACCAGAACGATTACCAGAGTAACTCTGGCTATTCTGAGTATCTTCCCCCAGACGCCGATCTTCTTTCTGACAATCGCAACTACCAGTGCTGCCAGAATAAGAACCATCACCGGAATAACCACCGCTATGGGTATTATCGGGTTCGTTATCATAACAGAATTGCCACTCCTATTATTATAAGTAAAAATATCACTATAACGAGAATTGTTGCAGGAACCATAGGCTGATCAACAACCTTGGTAATGGTGATCTCGTTAACTTCCATAACCTTCTGTGAAGAAATATCTTTTACTATATCTCTTACCGGAAGAGAATCACTCTGCTGATAGAATACTCCACCTGTCTTCTCAACACATTCTCTCATCTCCGAAACAAGACTATCGTAGTCAGATGTATTGGTATTTGTTGCAGTAAAGTTCTCTTTATTCGGGAAGATACCGAATATAGTAACGTCATATTTCTTACAGTAATCAGATGCCTCATCAAGTTCTACAAGAGGTCTGCCCATAGCCTGCTGCTCATTATCGGTTGACATTATGATGATTCTGGTTCTGTCCTCATCATCAAGATGTGGGAAACTGTAAAGACAGGAAGCAAGGCCCTCACCTATAAGTGAACTACCCTTCTGATAGTTATTGATAAGTGTACCCGCATCATAATACTCCAGTTCATCCTGAAGCTCATATAATCTGTCCCACTCTGCATCTGTAAGATCGTATCTGTTATACAGATCCATGTACTGTTTCTGAAGATCGAAGTATACCTTAAGTTCATCAAGCTTTCTTAAGATAAAATCATAATCATCAGTCATAGGAACATAGAGAACAGTTGAAGTATTATAGATAGTAATACCGAATCTGTCTCCGTCCAGACTCTTTACTACGTCCTGCAGACTATCCACAAGATCATAGTTCAGATAACAGATAGAATAAGAAACATCAAGATTAAGATAGATATCTCTCTTCTTTGTACCATTACTTACAGTCTCTGTCTTTACCGGACGAGCCATAAGTACCATGGTCACAATAAGTGCTGTCAGTATGCAGAACTCCATAGCTGCCCGCAATATCTTCTCTGTCAGATAATAGCGTCTGTATTCAGGCAGCTTTCTTACAAAGCTTGTGTTAGCTGCTCTGACACCACCCTTATATTTAGTTTTCCTTTTTAGAATATGAAGAAGGACAACGGTTACTAAAAGAACCGGTATTCCTATCTTCAGAATCAATGGATACTTTAGTGCCATAACTCCAGAACCTTTCTGGTCTTATATAAAGATTGATTAACATCTGCGTATGTAAAACGTGCAAACTCCGGTTCATAATACTCTTCTACCAGCTGTGTAAGTGCCGGTATATTAACCTTTCTTATCTCTGACAGAGTATACTTTTCAACCGGAATTCCTGTTGCCTCGAAGATAAATCCTCTGATACATACACTCATTTCCTGATATGCCTGTCTTATGGATATCTGTCCGCCGCGAAGCCTTCCCTCAATAGCGCCCAGCTTGCCAAGATAATTGGATCTTATCTCCTGCATGGTCTTTGGCTTTGGCTTCTTAATCTTAATCTTCTTCGGACGCTTCAGTTTGTCTCCGAACTTCTTCCTGAAGAATATCTGCAGAAACAATACCGCCGCCACAAACAGGATGCCCAGGATAAGCCATATAATCATATATGAAATTGGATCTTCAAGCTCAACCGATATTCTCATGCCTGTGCCTCTCAAATAACTCTACTACTTTATCTATGATATCTGCCTCACGGCTTATAGATACCATTGAAATGCCGTACCTTCTGTACATTCTTTCCAGATTTTCTATTCTGTTTTTTCTCTCCTGCCACTCAGCCTGATAAAGCTTTTCTCTGTGGGCAGTATATTCATCCTCGTATCTCATACGTTCAACATCATATACGTCATATCCATACATATATGCATCTTCTATATTCATTATAAGAAGGTCGTTGTTAACAGTTACCTTACGAAGGATCTTCTCTGTAAGCTGCTGCATGCCTGCCATATCTGTAACGCAGACAATAACCATATTTCTTCTGATACACTCAGCGATATAGTCCAGCAGTCCACCGAGTCCGGTCTTTCCATTACTTCCGATATTCTGTCTGCAGCGTACCATAAGATTTTCAAAATGCGCCGCTCCCGACTTAAAGTAACTGAAATCGATTCCTCCGGCTGTATCCTGCATTAACGCAAAATCATCACCATGTTTATCTACGAGGTAAGCAATAGTACCAAAGGCATCTATTGCAATTTCAGATTTCTCCTCAAATTCTGAAGTATCCGCCAGCATCTTTTCTCCTGTATCAACAACAAAGAGAACATTATGCTTTTTCTCAGCTATGAACCTTCTTACAAGAGTCTTACCGGTCTTGGATGAAGACTTCCAGTCAATATCCTTGATATTGTCTCCATAGGCATATTCCCTGAGATCATCGAAATCAAGGCTTCGTCCCCTGAAAACTGAAGTAAAATCACCATCAAGGACATTAGAAGTCTTTCTGTTCGTAAAAAGAGAAACCTGAGCTCTTATTTTCGAAAGATTATCATAATCCATTTTTTATCTCCTATGGAGCCTGAATTGTATTTACAATCTGATCAATGATGGTCTCAACTGATACATTGTCTGCAACTGCAGAATAGTTAAGCTCGATTCTATGACGAAGAACCTGATATCTGAGAAGCTTAACATCATCCGGTGTAACATATGTTCTACCATAGATAAGTGCAACTGCCTTAGCGATTCTCATAAATGCAATAGATGCTCTAGGGCTGGCTCCAAGTCTTACATACTTGCTGTATTCCTTTGGAAGCAGTTTGTCTGTACGTCTTGTAGCATCTACGATATAAGAAATGTACTTCTTGATAACCGGATCAACATATACTCTCTCAGCTATATCCTGAACATTATCTACATCCTTTATAGTAAGAACTGCAGGAGTCTTCTTGATGCTGCCTGCTTCGATTCTGTTAAGAATCTCTGTCTCTTCATCAGGAGTAGGATATGTGATCTTCTCTTTGATTATAAAACGGTCTGTCTGTGCCTCTGAAAGAAGGTAAGTACCTTCCTGCTCGATAGGGTTCTGTGTTGCAATAACTATGAACACATCTCCCGGCATCTTGTATGTCTCACCACCGATAGTAACCTGTCTCTCCTGCATGGCCTCGAGCATGGCACTCTGAGTCTTAGCACTTGAACGGTTAATCTCATCGAGTAGTACAAAGTTTGCGAAAACAGGTCCCAGATTAGTTTCGAATTTACCTGTTGACTGATTATATATCTGAGTTCCTATGATGTCACTTGGCAGAAGGTCAGGTGTACACTGAATTCTGGAAAATTTTCCATCAACAGCATCTGAAATAGTCTTTGCAGCCGTGGTCTTTGCAAGACCAGGAACAGACTCTATAAGTACATGTCCGTCTGCAATAATAGAAGCAACAAGCGCGAACTTAAGATTCTGCTGACCTACAACCTTTGCATCGAAATAATCCGATAATTTCTTAATGGTATCCTGAGCGTATTCAAACTCTTCTCTTGTGATACCTGCACCCTTATCCTTGATCGGATCCATATGATTATCTCCTCCCGTTTATACGTTATTATCATAATGATATTATGATTATATATCTACATTTTTAAAATGTCAATAGATATTATCAAAATGTTTATAAGACTTATATCCCTGACTTTAATATCCGGCTTCGGCGTTATAAACCGTTCCGTCAATGGCATTTATCTGGATGAAACTGCCTTCACCTTCCAAGCCACCTTGCCCATTATAACACACTCCACTGAAATCCCAAACAGGAACTAATAAACCTTTGTTAAATTCATTTGGCTCTGATACTTTTGTATACTTTAACTTAATATCATCGATCTTTATATCATACTGAAGGTCCCCGGACTCATCTGAAAGAATAGAGTCAAAAGAGCTCATTCCGTTCAGAGTTTCCAGCTGTGTCTCTTCATATATTTTCTTAATCTCATCAAAACTCATAAGATTACTGTTATCAACAACTGTTTCTTCAACCGTCATCGGATCACCGATAAACAATCCTACGACACCGTTATCATTAACCAGTATTCTTACATACTCACCAAACCAGACCTTCTTATCAACTTCACCATGGTCATAGGTTTCTGAATACTTTTCGCCATAGTCTTCAACGATATTTCCGTTTACAGCTCTTTCATATACGATATCCCAGACTCTTCCGACGGTTATATTCTCTGTATACTTACCGCCTTCTGTTGATGTTTTAACAACATTCTCCGGGTCTGTAAGATATGTATCCTCGGCATACACAGGAACATACTGGCTGTCCAGTCCAAGTTCATTAAGAAGCTGTCCTGCCTGCTGAAGCGCTTCCTGTTCTGACAGTGCATTCGTTTCCTTAGTACTGTCTATAACGTTAAACCCTTCAAAGTTGGAATCCTTCTTTCCGGAACCAACCCACTGAATGATCTCACCATTTTCGTCATATTCCGGTTCAGCCGGTTCTTCCGGTTCAAACACTCTTTCAGGATTGCCCTCATTTATTATATAATCCTTGCCATATTCTACCGGCCAGGTAACAAAGTTCATTTCCGGAAGAACAAGTCCTGATCTTACGAAGTAATCTCTGCTGCTAAAATATTTAAGAGAACTGCCATAACCTTCTGAGTTAGTCAGACACAGGCTGGCATAATTCCCATCCGCCCCATCTGTAACGCCGTAGAACAGATCTCCCTCCGGCATAAGCTGCATGTAATAGAAATCATAATCATCGACATCTGAATACGCTTTTGCCATTTCAGTCACATTATTCAGCTTAACATCCACTGGGTACTGTCCGATATCTTCATAGTCAACCTGTCCGCCTATATAAAGCTCACTTTTCTCAGCCTCTCCATATTTACCACTTTTAATATCTCTTTCAATTTCCGGGTCCATGACTCTTATTCCGTCATAAAGCTTTGTATCACCTAAGAGTACGTCCTTCGTCTTCTTAAGCATCTCCTCATCAATATCCTTTCTGGATACCTTGACTATCGGATAGCTGTCACACTCCGGAAGACTTACAGGTGCATCAACCTCCACCTTTATAAGACCATTATCACTTTCTAATGTTGTACTGAAATCATCTATCTTCTTAAATTCCGCTGCAGTGCCTTCAGATATAACAGCTCCATCAGTGGTATAGTCTTCTGTTCCCTCTGCCTCACTCTTTCCGGCTTCATTAACCATGCTGCTGATATTCTTATCTGCTTTAATAGGAGCTCTTTCGGCATCCTTTTCATTTCCCCTTGTGCACCCTGATGCTGCCATCATCATAACGCTCATCATAAGTGCAAATCCTGTACCTTTAATCTTCTTTATCATTTTACCATTTCCTCCGTAGAATAATTATTATGGTAAAAAGATACATCTAAACCTAAAATCAAGTATTCATATTTTTGTAAACAAGTTGTAAATTCCATTACTATTCAAATGCACATTGCAAATCCCATCACTCTTCACTGCCAGCATGAAAACAATTCTCTATCGTTATCTCTGTACCTTCACCGACCTTGCTGGATATTCTGAGGATTCCGCCAAGTTTCTCCACTATCAGCTTTATGATAGATAATCCAAGACCTGCTCCGCCTTCCTTACGGGATCTGGACTTATCAACCATATAGAAGGGTTCGGTAACTGCACTCAGCTCCTCCTCAGGAATACCGATTCCTTCGTCTCTTACAGACAGCGCATTTCCCTTTATAGATATCCATACTCTCTTTCCCGGACTGCTGGCCTTAATACTGTTATCCACAAGATTGATGATCACGTCTTTTATCAGATCTTCGTCGGTAAGGATAAACTCCCTATCTGCTTCCGTAATAAGCTTTATGTCCTTTTCCTTCAGTCTCACTGATACAGTGTCAGAGATGCTTTCCAAAAGTTCCTTTGTATCTATCTTTTTCTTTTCAACGACCTCCCCATCAGAAAGACTGAGAAGCTGCATCATCTTCTTTGACAGTCGTCCAAGTCTTGAGGTCTCAGAATAGATATAGTAAAGCGCTTCATTCTTCTGATCCTCACTGAGCCTGGTAGTAAGCAGTGTTTCAGCATATCCTGCTATAGCCGTCATCGGAGTTTTCAATTCATGGGAAAGATTTCCCATCATAAGAGTCTTCTTATACTCTGATTCCGTAAGTCTTCTGCTGTTCTCTTCAACTGCTTCAGCCATCTCATTGAAACGTCCGGCAAGAACTCCTATCTCATCCGTAGAAGAAACCTCTACACGTTTTGTGTAATCTCCTTCTGCCATATTACCGGCAGCTTCAGTAAGCGAACTGAGCGGAGAGAGTATTCCTCTTAACACCAGCGCAGTGATAAGCAGCACAACAGCTATAATCCCAAGAGAAATAAGAATGAAATATAACATATACTGTCTGAACTTTAGATAGGCATCTGTTATGTCATATAATCTGTAGAATGTGTAACCACCTATATTCTTATAATGGACTACATATCTTCCGTCATCATAGACCAGTTCCTCTCGCTTCTCAGTTGAAGCCATTCCGGTATTAACCTGATATCCGACTCTTTCTAAATCTTCCTTGGTGAATACCGTAAGGTTATATAGTTCTTCATTATCTCTATAGATTACATTTCTCCAGTTGTTATCGTTCTTATAAACTACCTTGATCCTTGCATCCAGTCCTTCCGCATCATTTCTGTCCACAAGACTTTCAAAACGCGAGAAAGCCTCCGTCGACACCATCATGGCTTCGCCATAAGCATCGCGGATCATGCTGCTTCTAAGCATCCATAAAAGAACAATGCCGCTAACTATAATACTTACAGTTGCGGCAATACAGACAATTATTATAAGTTTATTTTTAAGCTTCACTATTCTACCTCAAGTCTGTATCCGAACTTTGGAATTGTCTTTATCGCATCTTCAAGTCCCAGTTTCTTTCTCAGCTGTCCTATGTGGACATCCACGGTCCTTGTTTCACCAACGAAATCGACTCCCCATACCATAGAGAGAAGTTTCTCTCTGGATATGGCTTTATTCTTATTTCGGATAAGAACTTCGAAAAGTTTAAACTCCATAGTCTTAAGATGGATTTCTTCTCCGTCCCGCTTTACCTGCATCGCGTCGAAGTCCACTTCCAGACCACATATATTTTCAGTCGTATTAAGAGCTCCCGTTCTTGCGAGAACCTTTTCTATTCTGACCATTAATTCCAGAACCTCAAAAGGCTTTACTATATAATCCTCTGCACCGCCCTTAAGGCCTGTAACCTTAGATGCTATATCATCTTTTGCAGTAAGGAATATCGCAGGGATTCCCCTGGCCTTAACAACTTCAAAAAGCTCGAAGCCGTCCATTCCCGGAAGCATAACATCAAGGAGCGCAAGACTATAGTCCGAATCTGCATCAAGGGACTCGGCCGCCTCCATTCCATTATTAAAAACAACTGCTTCATATCCCGAACATTCAAGATTTACAGCAATCATTCTTGCTATTGCTTCTTCATCCTCTACTACCAGTATCCTAAGCATTTCCTATAACCCTTCACTATATGTATCAGTCAGTACCGTCACCGTTCTGACTATCGTCAGCGCCTGTTTCTGTCGACTCCCCCAAGCCTTCTTCAGTGGCACCACTATCTGCAGAACCGGCTGTTCCTGTTCCGCCTGTATAAAGATCACCGAATACCTCACTGCAGAGATTCTGCATGAATTCTATGGACCATCTGTCGTCATATTCTGTAATTGAATTCTCTGCTGCAAGTGCAGGTGTATAATCTCTGAGTCTGTATGTTGTCATTGCCTTTTCAGCAACCACACGATGAGTTACCAGCGGTTCAACTGCATAACTGCTGATAGATACCGCACCACTCTTATCCTTATGAAGTGTAACCTTTGCCATAAGTCCCAGCATGGGCTCGGCTGTTTCCTGGGTTGATATAAAGTTACCCATGGAATAATAGCACAGCATCTGGTTACCGTTCTTGCCTGTTATCCATTCTACCGGTTCAACAACGTGAGGATGATCTCCCAAAACAAGATCTACTCCCTCATCAGCAAAGAACTGAGCCCAGTCCTTCTGGAAATCATCAACGCCAAGGTTATACTCTGTTCCCCAGTGAGGGAACACAACCACTGCATCGGCCATATCTTTTGCACGTCTTATATCATATGCAATCTTGTTCTTATTATCTTCATCCAGCATGTCTATCATGTAATGATCTTCATCCGGAAGAATAAATCCATTCAGGCCATAGGTATAATTGAGCATAGCGATCTTAAAACCGCCCTTCTCGTATATGTATATTTCTGAAGCATCAGCCGGACTCGGATGAATTCCAAGAACTTCAACCTCCGGATGAGCGCTTTCCCAGTAGCTCATACAATGCTCAATGGCATTTACTCCCCAGTCCATGGTATGGTTCGATGCATGAAGAACAACGTCGAAGCCCGCATTTGCAACTGCATCCGCAACTTCATCTCTTGCACTGAAATTCGGATAACCCTGGATACCCAGGTCATTTCCACCATATATAACTTCGTTATTGATTATTGCACAGTCCGCAGCCTGAACATCATCCTTAACATGTTCAAACATGTGATCATAGCTATATGTTCCATCAGACAGCTGACCTGAGAGCTGAACTCTTTCATGCATCAGAAGGTCTCCGACCATTATCAGACTGACATCCACACCATTTGGATATGGATCAACCGGTTCAGCTTCTATCGGTGTTGCTATCTCTGTTTTCTTATCCTTTGACGCTTTATCCTTCTTATCAGAACCGCATCCTGTAAATGCAGTCAGCATCATGGTTCCTGCAAGAACCAACGAAAGAAGCCTCTTACGTCCTGTAACAGAATTCAATTTCATATATGCCCCTTTTGATTATTTTCTGTGTGATTATAACAGAATTTTCTTAATAATCCATAAATATTTTCGAAAAAAATACTTTAAAGATATAGTGTATCATAATTATCGAATAAATGCTATAATCGTGATTACTATATAAACAAAGGGGATTCACCATGGAATACAATTTTTTTGCAACCATATCAAGAATGAAATATATCGAGCGCTGGGCACTTATGAGAAACTCCCGAAGCGAAAACTTAAGTGAGCATTCACTGGAAGTCGCAATGATTGCCCATGCACTCTGCACCATAGGAAATGTAAGGTACGGCAGAAACCTGGACGCAAGCCGCGCAGCTCTTATAGGCCTCTACCATGATGCTTCTGAGATAATAACCGGCGATATGCCTACTCCGGTTAAATATGTTAATGACCACCTGAAGGATGCATATAAGGAAGTCGAGCGCATGGCAGAATACAAACTGCTGGAACGCCTCCCTGCAGACATCCGCGCTGAATATGAGTCGATTCTTAAGAAGCCTGCATCTGCAGATGAGAACGAACTCTATATGCGCCGCCTGGTCAAAGGAGCAGACAAGCTTTCCGCATACATCAAGTGTATCGAAGAAGAAAACTCCGGCAACAGAGAGTTCCGCACCGCAAAGGAGACCATCTCCGGAGCCCTGGATAAGCTGGCCGCTGAACTTCCGGAGGTTGCAGACTTCATGAAGGAGTTCCTCCCACCGTACGGCCGCACTCTTGATGAACTTTCACGCTAAAACAACGCCGTGGCAACATTTTTCACCATTTCTCGCATTTGTGTTGCTTTTTCAGGCTCTCCGGGGCCAAAATCCAGTGACCTCAGCAACATTTTTCGCCATTTCTGGCTTTTGTGTTGCTTTTCCCGCGGGTGCAGCGCATCTTTCAGATATCCACGGGTGCAGCGCATCTTTCAGATATCCACAAATGCAGCGCAGCATCCAGATGTGCGCGCAAACCGAAAAGCCCGAGCACTCATGTGCTCGGGCTTCTTATTAGTTATCCCATGGAAGCTGCGGTTTCTCCTCTTCTGGAGCTTGCTCCTCAGCTTCTGACTCATCGAGCCATACCACATTCGGTTCATCCGCATTCTTCTCTTCCTTCGGAAAAGCTTCTTTCAGCTCTTCTTCAGAAAACGCATCTTTCGATTCTTAACCTCTGACTGAAAAACTTTGACCTTGTTCTTAGGAGTCTTCTCCTTAGTTTTTTCCTTAGCCACAGTCTTTGCAGCTACAGCTTCCTTATCTTTTTTCTTCTTTTTCTTCTCCTCTTTTGCGGCAGCCTTGTCAGCAGCTTTCTTAGCTTCTTTCTCATCAGCCGCTTTTTCGAGGTCTACATCGAAGCCTGATGTGAACATTGAAGTCTCGTTTACAACTTCGCCCTTCTCATTCACCTTTACTTCAAGATTGTTGCCTGTAGCTTCATTGAATATCTGCATGAATTCCTTACCGGAGATAGTCTCATGATCGATAAGGTATGTAGCGATGGCATCGAGAACTGCCTCATTTTCCTTGAGGATTCTGTAAGCCTTATCATACGCTGCATTTACAATATTCTTAACTTCATTATCAATCTTGGTTGCAGTCTCTTCTGAGCACTGCATAACGCTTCTTCTGTCAAGGTACTCACCTGTTATAGCTTCAAGCTGGATCATACCAAACTTATCTGACATACCATACATGGTTACCATAGCTCTTGCTTCTCTGGTAGCCTGCTCAATATCATTAGATGCACCTGTTGTTACAGATGGGAACTTGATAGCCTCGGCAGCACGTCCACCCATAGCTATTACGATATGAGCTTCCATCTCTGTCTTGGTCTGCAGGTATTTCTCCTCTTCAGGAGTCTGCCATACATAACCGAGTGCTCCACCTGTACGAGGTACGATGGTAATCTTCTGTACCGGCATCGTGTGCTTCTGAAGAACTGTAAGAAGTGCATGTCCTGACTCATGGTAAGCGACTATGCTCTTCTCCTCAGCACTGAGGATACGATCCTTCTTCTCTTTACCCGCAAATACAACCTCTACAGATTCAAGAAGGTCATTCTGTGATACCAGTTTTCTTCCCTTACGAACTGCAAGAAGTGCAGCTTCGTTAATGATATTTGCAAGATCCGCACCTGCTGATCCGCTTGTGGCAAATGCAAGTTCATGCAGATCTACTGTTTCATCAAGCTTAACATTCTTAGAGTGAACTCTGAGAATATCTTCTCTACCCTTAAGGTCCGGCTTCTCAACTATGACACGTCTGTCGAAACGGCCAGGTCTCAGAAGAGCCTTATCAAGAACCTCAGGTCTGTTTGTTGCAGCAAGGACTATAATACCCTTTTCTGTATCGAAACCATCCATCTCAGAAAGCAGCTGGTTAAGAGTCTGCTCACGTTCTGAATCACCACCCATATGACGGGTATCACGGCTTCTACCGATGGCATCGATCTCGTCGATGAATATGATACATGGTGCCTTTGCGTTGGCCTGCTTAAACAGATCTCTTACTCGAGATGCACCGACACCGACATACATTTCTACGAATTCTGATCCTGACATTGAGAAGAATGGCACTCCTGCCTCACCGGCTACCGCCTTGGCAAGAAGTGTTTTACCAGTTCCCGGAGGACCTACAAGAAGTGCTCCCTTAGGAAGCTTGGCTCCTATTGCAAGATATCTTTCCGGTTCCTTCAGGAAGTCAACCATCTCAGAAAGAGACTCCTTCGCTTCCTCTTCACCGGCAACATCTGCGAAGGTAATTCCGGTTTCCTTCTGCATGCCATACATCTTGGCATTGGACTTTCCAACACCCATTATTCCGCCGCCATTCTTGGACATGCTTCTCATAAAGAGCATCATGACTATATAGAATGCAGCTATCATTACTACCCACGACAGAAGTTCGCGGATAAATACATTTCCGCCTTCATCTATCGCTTTAAACTCAACGCCGGAAGCGGCCAGTCTGTCTACCAGCTCATAATCATCAAGACGTACAACGTAGTATACCACGTTCTCCGTTGCAGTATCGGCCTTCTTAGGTTCAAAGTAAATCTTATCACTGTAAACCTTTACAGAACCGACCTCGTGCTGATCAACCATCTGTATAAACTTACTGTACTCAACCTCTGTTTCACCCTTAGTCTTATAATTGTTAAACTGGATCCAGAAGATAAGCGTAAGTACGATAGCAATGATAAGCATGATTATAGTGGAATTAAGACCACCCGGCTTCTTACCGCCTTCGTTGTTGTTATCGTTTTCTCCCATTATCTGCTCCGCTGTAAATATTAGTCAGCATAGAGAGGATACTTATCTGTAATGCTCTTTACAAGCTCCTCTGCCTTAGCTGAATCCTCGTCGATTATTGCTGCCTTGAAAGCATCAGCAATAGTGAACATGTCTTCCTTAACAGCTCCTCTTGTTGTTACTGCAGGAGTACCAACTCTAATACCACTTGTTACGAATGGTGACTTAGGGTCGTTAGGAACTGTGTTCTTGTTAACTGTGATATGTACTTCATCAAGAAGCTTCTCAACTTCCTTACCTGTACGATCAAGATTCTGAAGATCAACAAGCATAAGGTGATTATCTGTACCACCTGATACGATCTTGAATCCTCTATCCTGAAGTGCTGCTGCAAGTGTGCTTGCATTCTCTACTACTCTTCCCATGTAATCCTTGTAATCCTGTGAAAGAGCTTCCTTGAAGCATACAGCCTTACCAGCGATAACATGCATAAGAGGACCACCCTGAATTCCAGGGAAAATAGCCTTATTGAAGTTATACTTCTCGTTGATCTCGTTGCTGCAAAGGATCATACCACCACGAGGTCCACGAAGTGTCTTATGTGTTGTAGTTGTTGTAATATGTGCATATGGGATTGGGCTCATGTGATAACCTGCTGCTACAAGACCAGCGATGTGAGCCATATCTACCATAAGGATAGCTCCAACCTCATCAGCGATTTCACGGAACTTCTTGAAATCTATCTCTCTTGCGTATGCTGAAGCACCTGCTACGATAAGCTTTGGACGAGCTTCCTTAGCAATTGCAAGAACGTTATCATAATCTATTCTTCCTTCGTCATTTACACCGTAAGGAACAGCGTTGAAGTACTTACCTGACATGTTAACAGGACTTCCATGTGTAAGGTGTCCGCCGTGGTCAAGGTTCATACCCATAAATGTATCGCCTGGCTGCATTGTTGCGAAGAATACTGCCATGTTAGCCTGTGCACCTGAATGAGGCTGAACATTTACATACTCTGCACCGAAAAGCTCCTTAGCTCTTTCTCTTGCAAGATCTTCTACAACGTCAACATACTGACATCCACCATAATATCTCTTTCCAGGATAACCCTCTGCATACTTATTTGTAAGTGGGCTTCCCATTGCAGCCATAACTGCCTTGGATGCAATATTTTCAGAAGCGATAAGCTCCAGATTCTGATTCTGACGAGTAATCTCATCTATCATAGCTGCAGCTACTTCTGCGTCAATCTTTGTGATTTCTGAAAAGTCGTACATTTTAGTAATTCCTCCAATATTATTTTACTTTTATCTGTGATAGAACCTCACCTATCTTGTCTTTTATTACAATGTCAGCCTGGCTGTCTCTTGACGTAGGTGCCATATTCAGAACAGCAAGATGCTTTCCATTGAAATAATTTATAAATGAAGCAGCCGGATATACAACCAGCGACGTACCTCCGATAATAAGCATATCCGCTCTTTCGATATGCATAACTGAACGGGATATAACCTCACTGTCGAGGCCTTCCTCATACAGGACAACGTCAGGTCTTACAACACCGCCGCAGTCCGGGCATCTTGGAATCCCATCGGAATCAAGAACAAACTTCATTCCTGCCAGGACATCTTCCTCAGTTCCATCAAAACGCTTTTTGCATCTCATGCAATAGTTTCTGAGGACACTGCCGTGAAGCTCGAGCACTTCCTTCGAACCGGCAGCCTGATGAAGACCATCTATATTCTGTGTTACAACAGCCTTAAGTTTCCCTGCAGCCTCAAGCTCTGCCAGCTTATAATGCGCTGCGTTAGGCTTTGCATTTGGAGCAAGCATCTTGTCCTTATAGAACTCGAAGAAATCTTCCTGCTTCTGCATGAGAAATGTATGGCTTACTATTGTTTCAGGCGGATATTTATACTTCTGATGATATAATCCGTCCTGACTTCTGAAATCGGGTATTCCGCTTTCAGTTGAAACTCCTGCGCCTCCGAAGAATACAATATAATTTGATTCATCTATAGCCTGCTGAAGTTTTTCAATCCCCATCTGTGTTTCCTTATCCATACCAGCTACCCCCTGATCTCACTTATTCATCCGTGGATTGTTCGGTTGTGCTCTTCTCTGTAACGATAACCCTGACCGAATAATCGCCAATTACATCAAAATCACCGCTGTTCGTAAACTGAATAGGAACATCATACTCACCCGGCGTATAATCTGAATAATCCACATATGAGCCGAGCTCTGTATTCTTCATACCATCTATATAATCTGAAAGTCCTGAAACCGTAACAAGATACGGTGAAGGAACAATCATCTTATATGTATAATTTGAGTTAACTCCTTTTATGGAGATATTCTCTTCCTTAATCGGCAGTTTCTTCTGAATATGTTCTTCAAGTGTTATGCTGACTGCAATCTGCTGGTTTGAATCATATAAGAATATGTCATCAGGAAGATAACTGCTTATAAGCATATTTTCTTCTATACCCTCAGTAGCATCAGCTACAGAGATATCAGGAATTACTATCTTCTGTACTCCCTCAAGTGCTTCCTCAGAACCATAGATTACAACTTCCTGAGGAGTATAGCTCATGGACTTAATAGAATATCCTTCAGCCGGTTCTCCCGTTGTAAACAGTTCGACAGGAACCGTCTTAGTCGGGTAAATCGGTACATTTACAGTAACTTCTGTATTTGATAATTTGATATGCTTATTCTCAAGTGACTTACCATAGGCATCAAATGCCATTATGCTTACTTTCTCATCAAAGGTCTCACTGTTGCCGCTGAGTCCTACGACAGCTCTGAGTTCTGTAATAGTTGAAAGCACCGATGCAGGTCCTTCAACAGTTACAAGGTTTGGTGTCGGAACACATGTACCAAGTGCTCTGTTATCTGCCACACTTCCTGTAGTAACTATCTTTATAGGAAGCTCTATTGATGCCGTTTCTTCAATACTGAGAGTAAGTGTCGGTGTGTTGATCTCTATGGATATCTGAGAATCAACCGCCGCATTTAACGCTTCAACCTTTATCTCAGCGGTATTGGTTACTGAAAGACGTGACAGATCTGCATATGCTCTGAAATCAGATGTCGTAAGTTTCTCAACTATGGAGCGAGGCCCCTTAACAATAATGCTGGCCGTCTCACCATCTACAACATCGTAAACCATTCCCTGCTGCTCTATAATATCTCCGTTAAGCTGTTCAACCTGAATATCAGTAAAGGTTCTTGTGATCTTATAGTCATCAACATTCATAACTATAAGCCAGATAAAGAAACTGATAATAAGTGCCACAAGCTTTAATCCGAGATGGTCGAATATCTTAGATTTTTTTAAATTATTCATGCCTTGCGACCTCCCTTCTTAAGCTTTCTGCTCTTGACAGGTCTGTCTTCAGGCTTATCCTGTATCTTTTCAAGCTGAGTGCGGATACCATTTTCATCCAGGTTCCTATACAGCACTCCTCCGTGAGCTATAGAAACACTTCCTGTTTCCTCTGACACAATAATGGTCATGCTGTCTGTTGCCTCACTTATACCAAGGCCCGCTCTGTGTCTGGTTCCAAGCTCCTTATTAACATCCGTTCTGTCTGTGAGCGGAAGGTAGCAGGTAGCCGCAACTATACGGTTATTCTTGATGATAACTGCACCATCATGAAGCGGTGTATTCTTCTCAAATATATTTACGAGAAGCTGCTCGGTAACGACGGCATCCAGTGCAATACCGGTATTAATGTATTCTCCTAAAGGAGTTTCATGTTCAAGTACAATAAGTGCACCTGTTTTAGACTTCGACAAAACTGTCGCTGTCTTTACGAGTTCGAAAACCGTCCTGTCTTCCAGGATAGGTTTCTCACCCTTAGGTACACTGTTGTTGATAATATTTCTAAGTATATTTTTTCGTCCCAGCTCATCAAGAGCATGTCTCAACTCAGGCTGGAACAGAACTATAAGTGTGAGAAGAACCACGCTTATGAGATTTCGGGCTATCCAGAGAATCGTATTGAGTCTCAGGAGCGCTGCAAGTCCGAGGAAAAGGGCAATAATAGCCACGCCCCTCAGCAGCGTCCAGGCCCGGCTGGTCTTTAGCCACAGGAGGATATGATACAGAAGATATGAAATTAATAATATATCCAGTACGTCAGTCCATGACATCTTCGGGAAATAAAACCAGTCAAGATAGGACTTTATCGCCGACCAGATACTTGCAGCCATATCTGCCATAAGCATCTCCGTGATTAGTATCTATTAGTGTTTCATCTGCATACCGCTTCTTGTATTCTCCTGAACCGGAGCAATAGGCGGTTCATCCATTGTCATAACAGGCTCAGATGATATATCTGCCCACTGAGCATTTTCAGCAGCAGGTGCCTTCTTCTTCTCAGAAGACTTAGCACTGTCCTTCTTAGGAGCTCTGTCAGCCTTATCACCCTTAGCACCATCTTTTGCCTTATCAGCCTTACCGCCTTCAGACTTAGCTCCTTCCTTCTTTGGAGCTCTTGCCTTTCTTGCCTTCTCTGTAAGCTTTGAGAAGTCAACTGCAGGCTTCTTCTCAACTGCAAGCTTTGGTACTGCCTTAACATAGTAGTAATACTCGTCGTCCTCGAATTGGACAATTTCCGTATGGTTGTAATCCAGGAATCCTTTCATGAACCGGACTATAAGCGCAACGATAAGTCCCAGCAGAACGCCCTTTATACAAAGTGGAAGATCTGCATCAAATCCGAAAACAAAACACATGTAAATGTATGAGAATATATTTGCAACCGCTCCTGCACCAAAGGCAACAAACCATGAATACTTAAATGAGAGACTGTAAATAATTCCGATTACAAGAATAGTTATAATAAGAACTCCCATGATCATGAACATTTCCTTATTCTTGATCATGTTATCAATAAGGAACTGAAGTCCGTCCATCTGCTGCTTATCATCACCCTGTGCTGTGAAAGAAGAAATGATAGCCTTAGCATCAGTCTTAGGCATAAGTCTGTGAACCTCTTCAACATATGTTGAGAAGTAGTAAAGCAGAACACCAAGTGCTGCCGGAACTGCACCGCCGACACCGGCGAACATTCCAACAACAAATGGAACTGCAAAATGAATCTTCCATACTATGCACATAAGTGTAAGCATAATAGCCATGCCGCACTTAGGGAAAAATCTGATATAAATGCAGTACATAAACATAAAGAGAAGCATAAACGCAAGTCCGGCTTCCAAAGAAACCTTAAAACTGTTTATGGCGATGATCGCACCTACTACAAATACTAAGAATCCGTCAGGAAGGATAGCGCACATTACTGCAAGCAGTACGCACACATCTGTTCTTGATGTAAGATCAAAATATGGATATAGGCTGCGTACTGTAAAGAAACAAAGTACGCAGAATATAAATCTGACAATCGGATTAACTATTGGATCATATTTTCTAAAAAAATCTCTAACCTTATCTTTTATTGCAACTATCTGAGTCATTCTTCTGGTCTCCTTGTTGTATCATCTAACGGAAGTTCTTCTTCACTTCCGCCTACTCCGTCGTATACTCTGATACGTTTCTTAAGCTTATCCTCTTCACGCTGCTCGATCTCATAGTACTTAAGGAGCTTGCGAAGTGTTCCGTTATACTTAACTATTCCCGGTTTAGCGATTTCAAACTTGATCCAGTAAATGACAAATGCATAGAAAAACATTACCAGACACACTATTACATATGCCTTGATAAAGCTGGACATAACCTCAAAATAGTCCATATCCATAAGCTTATTGAGGATCTCCTCAAAGTTAAGCAGGATATATATAGCCACATAAAGCCAAAAAACAACTGTTGCCGCAACAATAGATTTAAGGCATCCGTACTTTATATAGTCTTCTTTAAAATAGTGGCTGATAACGAGATCCTCGTTGGCCTGGTGCTTCTCGTATATAGCAGCCTTAGTCATAAGCATGACCTTGCCTTCGTTTAGCATAATAATTCTCCAGTTTACATAATAATTCTCAATTGGTCAGAACATACCACTTAGTATTATATGGTAAATGGCCGAAACTAGCAAGCAGATTTAGCTTTCGAACTCTTCTACGCTCTCTATTAACTCAAGACTGTGATCTCTGTTCAGCTTCTGACACATCTTGATAAATGTATCAAGTGGAACATCCTTCATCTGCTTGTTGCCGCGGAGGTTAACAGATACTGTATTATTCTCTGCTTCCTGATCTCCGAGGATAAGAATATATGGATCCTTGAAGTTCTTGAACTTCTTGATCTTATTCTTCATGTTCTCATCTGAGTAATCAGCTTCTACTCTTACTCCGTTCTTTCTGAGAAGGTCAACAACCATCTTTGCATATGGATTGTGTGACTCTCTGATAGGAACTACGCCAACCTGGAATGGTGACATCCAGAATGGGAAGCTTCCCTTGAAGTTCTCAATAAGGATTCCAATGAATCTTTCGAAAGAACCGAAGATTGCTCTATGGATCATAACAGGTCTCTTAAGAGATCCGTCCTGTGATACGTACTTAAGGTCAAAGTTAAGTGGAAGCTGGAAGTCAAGCTGGATAGTACCCATCTGCCACTCACGGCCTATGCAGTCCTTCATCTTAAGGTCGATCTTAGGACCATAGAAAGCTCCATCACCTTCGTTGATCTCATAGTTGCCTTCGCCATACTTCTTATCAAGGATTCTCTTGAGTGAAGCTTCAGCAGCATCCCAAAGTTCAGGTGCTCCCATGAAATCATCCGGTCTTGTTGAAAGCTCAGCTGCATATGTAAGTCCGAATGTCTCATAGATATACTTAGCAATATCCATGATATCTCCGATTTCATCCTCGATCATATCCTCTGTAAGGAATGTATGATCATCATCCTGATGGAACATCTGTACACGGAACAGTCCGTTCAGCTCACCACTCTTCTCACGTCTGTGGATAACCTGAGTCTCGCTGTATCTGATAGGAAGCTCCTTATAGCTGTGAAGTCCGTTCTTATATACATTGATAGCATTTGGACAGTTCATAGGCTTGATAGCGTACTGAACGTCTGTATCTATTACTTCTTCATCTGTCTCAGGATTAACTGAAGCATTTGTTACAAGGAACATATTTTCCTTATAGTGTCCCCAGTGACCTGATGTCTCCCAAAGATTCTTGTGGTTGATAACAGGGGACAGAATCTCCTGATAACCATGTTTCTCATGAAGGTCTCTCCAGAAGTTAAGGATAGCGTTGTACATCTTGAATCCACGTGGGAGCCAGTATGGCATACCAGGTGCAGACTCATCGAACATAAAGAGCTCCTGCTCTGGTCCGATCTTCTTGTGATCACGCTCCATAGCCTCTTTTACAAATGCAAGGTGATCCTTCAGTTCTTCCTTTGAAGGGAAAGCATACATATAAACTCTCTGGAGCTGATCGTTATGCTCATCACCTCTCCAGTATGAACCAGAAACAGACTTAACCTTGAAAGCTGCATTCATGAGTTCCTGAGAATTAGAAATGTGTGGTCCACGGCAAAGGTCCACAAAGTCATCACCTGTATAATAGATAGTAATCTTCTCATCCGGACCCAGGTCATTGATAAGCTCTTCCTTATACTTCTGACCCTTGAAGATTTCTAAAGCTTCTTCCTTAGAAACTTCCTTTACAGTCCAGTCCTCGCGACGCTTTAATATCTCGCGCATCTTATCTTCTATAGTCTTATAGTCGTCATTAGTAATTGTTCTCGGAAGCATAAAATCATAATAGAAACCATCAGCGATCTGTGGTCCTATAGCGATCTGAACATTCTCCTTTCCGAAGATTTCCATTACAGCCTTAGCCATAACATGAGCAAGTGAGTGTCTGTATACACTCAGATAATAATCTCTGTACTCTTCCTTATCCATGAAATTTACCTCCTGAAAAATATAAATCCCTTGTACCGAAAAATCGATACAAGGGACGTGATACACGCGGTTCCACCCTGATTGCCATTAATACTAATGACCTCTCATTAATGATTATAACGTAATCAACGTATTCATTTCACTGCTCCGCAGCTACTTAGAATCCCTCCGAGTTAGTCTTCAAATGGTACGTGACCGGAATGCTCTCAGCCGACGGCGTCCCTCTCTGTTGTCCTGTTTTCCATCCTACTCTTCTCATCACAGGTTTAAGTGTGTTATATTCCGTGATTATACAACCGTGCCAACATAAAGTAAAGCACTTTAACTATTCTTAAGAATTTTTCTCTATGAGCTTAAGACAATCTTCTTTTTCTGCTGACCTGCAGTTGTTCTTACCGTAAAGCGGCGTGTTGCCAGTCTCTGAATAAAAACAACCAGCTTCATGCGTGCGGTCGGCACTATTATTTCCTTACGCTTAAACATCTGATCTATCGCATATGCCGCGCAGTACTTAGGGCTGATACCCTTAAGTGCAAACTGTACATTTGCAACATCGTTAAACTCTGTATTAACAGGACCCGGACAGAGGGCACCGACATAAACATCGCTTCCCGCCTCACGGAGTTCCTCAGCCAGAGCTGAAGTAAGACTTGTGACATAAGCCTTTGTTGCATAGTAAGTTGCCATATATGGTCCTGCAGGAAACAGTCCCGCAGAAGAAGCTACATTAAGGAGATAGCCTCCGTTTTTCTTACGGAAGTAAATCGCCATAAGCTTCGTAAGAATATGTACCGCTCTGACATTAACGTCGATCATCTGTACATCTTTATTAAGATCTGTCTCAGTAAAAGGACCTGCATCACCGAAGCCTGCATTATTGACGAAGACTTCAATATCATAATCCTTTATCTTATCATAAAGTCTTTCACAGCCCTCCCTTGTGGAAAGGTCTTCCTCTATGATAACAGACTCAGTCCCATATCTCTTTGAAAGATATTTCTTAAGCTTTTCAAGACGATCCCTACGTCTCGCCACCAGGATCATATCATATCCCTGTCTGGCAAGAACCCTGGATATCTCCAGCCCAATACCGGAACTGGCCCCCGTAACCACCGCATAAATATTTGCCATCTATATACCTCATTCTGAACCGCGACATCCTGCTCAGAGCGTCCGTTTTTTTATGCTTATTCCTCAGTCTCAACATCAAGATACTTAGCTGAAAGCTCAGAAATAGTACCATCCTTCAGCATCTTATCAATGCTTCCATTAATCTGGTCAAGAAGCTCTGTATTTCCCTTCTTAACAGCGATTGCATACTGTTCTTCACCGAAAGCAGCGTTATCTTCAACTATCTTAAGTCCTTCGTTATCCTTAACATACTTCTCAGCTGTTGCAGAGTCGATAACTACAGCATCGCACTTTCCATTTACAAGCTCAAGTATAGCTTCAGATCCCTTCTTGAATGACTCATACTTGTATCCAAGATCCTTAACAACTGTCTCACCGGTGTAACCCTGGATAACAACGATCTTCTTATCTGCAAGATCAGCTGCAGCAGCGATTGTTGAATCATCCTTTACGATCATAACCTGTGTAGCTGTGTAGTAAGGAGTTGAGAAATCAACTGCTTCCTTACGCTCATCAGTAACTGTCATACCTGCGATAACTGCATCAACCTGACCATTCTGAAGTGCTATAAGGAGTGAATCAAACTCCATGTTGTTGATTGTTGCTTCCTTACCGATATCTGTACCGATCTGCTTTGCGATTGCAACATCAATACCGTCATACTGATCGATTATTCCGCTTCCTGATACAAACTCAAATGGAGGGAACTCTGCATTTGTTCCAAATACTATCTGTCCGCCTGCAGCATCCTGGCTGCCTGCAGCAGTTGTCTCTTCCTTCTTGTCTCCGCATGCAGCAAGACTAAAGGTCATCATCATAGCTGTAAGACCGATTGCAATTTTCTTCATAAACTTCTTCATATCATAATTCTCCTTTATTATAAGAATTCTATATACAGGATAAACCTGATTATATACTTATTTATAATACCTTGCTGAGGAAGCTCTTTGTTCTTTCACTCTGTGGATTATCAAAGATTTCCTTCGGGGTACCCTGTTCAAGGATAATACCCTCATCCATAAAGAGAATTCTGCTTCCTACTTCTCTTGCAAAGCCCATCTCGTGAGTAACTACAACCATTGTCATACCACTCTTTGCAAGTCTCTTCATAACTTCAAGAACCTCGCCTACCATTTCAGGATCCAACGCTGAAGTCGGCTCATCGAAAAGCATGATCTCCGGTTCCATGGCAAGGGATCTTGCAATAGCTATTCTCTGCTGCTGACCACCTGAAAGCTGCTTTGGATAAGCATCCGCCTTGTCCTCAAGACCAACGATCTTAAGCAGTTCCATAGCCTTTGCATCCGCCTCTTCCGGTGTCATCTTCTTAAGCTTTACAGGAGCCAGTGTTATGTTCTTCTTAACTGTAAGATGTGGGAACAGGTTAAAATGCTGGAACACCATTCCCATCTTCTGTCTTATCTGATTTACATTTACCTTATGAGCATTGATCTGGGTATCATCTATCCATATTTCTCCGCTTTCCGGCTTTTCAAGAAGATTGATACATCTGAGGAAAGTACTCTTACCTGATCCTGAAGGACCGATAACAACCACAACCTCTCCATCCTGTATCTCTTCATCTATTCCCTTAAGAACTTCTCTTCCATTGAAGCTCTTATGAAGATCTTTAACGCGTATCATAACAAACCTCCGATTCGCTGTTAATACTAAATGTTTATCTTACGTCCGCTTTACGAAGCCTCTTCTCAACCTTGCCGAGAAGGATCGTAAGAATCTTTATAATGATAAAATATATGATAGCCGTTGCTATGAGCGGCATAAATGCAAGATAGGTCGCACTTTTTATGAAGTCACCGGCCTTCTGGATATCAACGAGACCTACGTATCCCACGATTGCCGTTTCCTTTATAAGAGTGATGAACTCGTTACAAAGCGCAGGGAAGATATTCTTAACAGCCTGCGGAACAATGATATTTATCATAGTCTGGGATCCGCTGAGTCCGAGGGATCTTCCCGCTTCGGTCTGTCCCTTATCTATAGAGAGAATACCCGCACGGATTATCTCCGATACATACGCTCCCGAATTGATGGAGAATGCTATCGCGGCTATTATCCATTTCTCCCACTTAACCTGACCGAATACAACAAAGTATATGATCATGAGCTGTGTGACCGAAGGAGTACCTCGAATGATATCTGTATAAACCTTCGCAAATCTGTTAAGAGCCTTCTTCTTCGAAAGGTTGCAAAGTGCGATAAGGAAACCTATGATGAGTCCCATAACCGCCGCAAGAAGCGCAACCTTAAGCGTCACTCCTATACCACCGAGGAGCTGTAAATATCTGTCTTCTTTTATAAAACATTTTTCAAAATCGGAAGCCACAGAATTAAACCAGTTCATGAACCAGTTCGCCAGCTTATCAAAAAACTCTCCCATAAGCATACCTGCCTTGTATATATACATATTATATTCAATAAATATTCCTCTTGAACTTCCTTATAATTGCATAAAAAACTAACAAAGTCAAGAATGTGCTATTCACATTTTATGTATATTTATATATAATGAAAAGGTCTTAATAACAACCGCAAAAAGCGGAAATATCATACTCAAGAGGAGGACCTGTATCATGTTAGAAAAGTGTTTCAAATTGAAGGAGCACGGGACCGACGCAAAGACAGAGATCATAGCAGGAATCACTACATTCCTTGCCATGGCTTACATTCTTGCAGTTAACCCGAACATCCTCGGAAATGTAATGAATGCCAATGGTGTTTTCCTTGCCACCGCAATTTCATCGGCAATCGCAACATTCATTATGGCATTTCTTGCAAACTACCCTATTGCGCTCAGTGCCGGCATGGGACTTAATGCTTACTTTGCATTTACCGTATGTCTCGGAGAACTCAGCGACGTAGAGAATCCATTTACTATTGCTCTTACAGCAGTACTTGTTGAAGGTATCATATTTATCTTTCTCTCATTATTCAAATTCAGAGAAGCTATCATCAACGGTATACCTCAGAATCTCAAGTACGGAATCACTGTCGGTATAGGTCTTTTCATAGCACTCATCGGTCTTGTCGGTGCTAAGATTGTTATAGCCGATCCGTCAACAACTGTAGCTCTCGGTAATTTCGGAACACCTGAAGTTGCACTTGCACTTATCGGTTTCATCATCATAGTTGCTCTCAGCCACTATAAGGTAAAGGGTGCCGTTCTTATCGGTATCATTATCACATGGGTACTCGGAATGGGTGCAGAGATCATGGGCTGGTATCAGGTTAATCCTGAGGCCGGAGTATACAGCCTCTTCCCAAGCTTCGCAAACGGATTTAACTTCAGCGGACTCAGTGAGACAGCATTTAAATTTAACTTCTCATGGGTTGGTTCACATATCATCCAGTTTATAGCTATCGTATTCAGTTTCCTTTTTGTAGATCTTTTCGATACAGTCGGAACAGTTGTCGGTGTTGCCGACAAAGCAGGACTTCTTGACGAGAAGGGCCAGCTTCCGCGTGCGGGAAAGGTATTCATGGCAGATGCCATCGGTACAACAGTCGGTGCATGTCTCGGTACTTCAACAGTAACAAGTTTTGTTGAGTCCAGTGCCGGTGTTGCTGAAGGTGGTAAGACAGGTCTTACATCACTCACAACAGGAATTCTATTCCTCGTTGCTATAGTGCTCAGCCCTATCTTCCTTGCCATCCCAAGTTTCGCAACAGCTCCTGCTCTTGTATATGTAGGTATGCTGATGGTATCCAGTGCTGCTAAGATCAAGTTCGACGGAGACGTTGCTGATGTAGCAAGTGCTTATATGGCAATCCTTATGATGCCTCTTACATACTCAATCGCTAACGGTATCATGTTCGGTATCATAAGCTGGGTTATCCTTAAGGTTCTTACAGGAAAGGCTAAGGAAGTTAATCCTGTTATGTGGGTTGTATTCATACTCTTTGCATTAAGAATTATCGCACTCATAACAAACTTCCAGTAAATACAGGAAATTAATAAGGACCACAGGATTGGCAAGTGTCCGTCCTGTGGTCCTTTTATTATGCTTTTAAATTTATAAACTATCGTTTTACTATTCGTCTTCGCTGTAGGCATGGGCTTCTTCCGTTACCACATCTGCCATAGCTTCTTTATATATCTCCTTAAGTCCCGCAGCCGAGTTCTGCAGTCTTACAAGTTCATCCACTGAAAGCTTTATAGGAACCAGTGTCTCTATTCCGTCCTTTCCCACCACCGCCGGCATGGAAAGGCTTACTCCTTCTATTCCGAAATCACCATGAAGCGTGATTGATACCGGAAGTATGGACTCCTCATCTCTTATGATAGCTTCACATATACGCTTTACGGACATTGCAATTCCGTAATAAGTCGACTGCTTCTTCTCTATTATCTCATAAGCACTGTTCTTTACAGTATCCGCAATCTCCTGCATGGATTCTCTATGTTTGAAATGACCGCGAAGTTCACAGAAATCATTGATAGGAACTCCTGATACATTTGCACTACTCCAGGCTACTATCTCACTGTCGCCATGCTCTCCTATGATAAATGCATGTATACTTCTGCTGTCCACTCCCAGATGCTCTCCCAGAAGATACTTAAGTCTTGCTGTATCAAGTACAGTACCTGAACCGATAACTCTTGATTCAGGGAAGCCCGTAAGCTTCTGAGCTACAGTAGTAAGAATGTCCACAGGATTTGCAACTATGAGAAGGATTCCTTCAAAACCGCTATTCTTTATCTGCGGCATAATGGACTTAAATATTCCAACATTCTTCTTAACAAGATCAAGTCTTGTTTCGCCTGGTTTCTGTGCCGCTCCCGCACTGACTATAACTATAGCCGCATCAGCGATATCACAGTAATCACCTGCATAAATATCCATAGGCTTTGAAAATGGAAGTCCATGGCTTATATCAAGAGCCTCTCCTTCCGCCTTTGCACGATTGGCATCTATCAGAACCATCTCTCTGAACAGTCCGCTCTGCATAAGTGCAAAACATGATGCCGCACCGACAAATCCACAACCTATCATAGCAACTTTAGAACTATTGATCTTCATTCTGTCACACCTCCTTGTATATTGACCTTCCCCTATTATATCAGTTCTTCGTCAGCATTGCATTTTTCTTCCAGATTCCACTCAGATAAAATGTCCAGGTGATAAGGAAGCCCATTCCAAAGCCGAAGATTCCGTTCCACCATATGATGGTATATCCAAAGAACGCACTGTATCTGAGAAGATACACTATTATAACTCTTGTGCCCAGTGCACCGCAGGCAACGTACATAGGAAATGCACTGTGGTTTGCCCCCTGAAAAACTCCGAACAGCGGTATATACATCGACAGCACCACATTTATAAGTGCTACTGCTCTGAGATGCTGAAGACAGTATCCCGCAGCTTCATCGCTCAGTCCGAAGAGGTCTATCAGATTCGGTGCGAAGCCCCAGACGCAGGCGGATATCACCAGTGTCATGAGAATGGATATAACAAATGTCTGGCGCACGCCGCTCTTTACTCTCTCCATCTTTCCCGCGCCGATGTTCTGACCTGTATATGTTGCAAGCGTTGTCTGAAATGCATTGCAAGGCAGATTAAGATACATCTCTATTCTCTGTCCCACAGTAAAGGAAGCGGTCATGACCTTGCCGAATCCGTTAACTGCTCTCTGAATGAAGGTAAGTCCCGCAGACACAACGATCATCTGAAGGGAAATAGGAAATCCCACCTTTACTGTTTTCGCCACCAGACCGCTGTCCCATTTATAGTCGCTGAGCTTAAATCTGAATATCGGATATCTTACTGACATATAAACATAAGCCGCAAAGAATGAAACCGCCTGGGATATAACTGTTGCAATCGCTGCTCCTGCAACACCCTCGTGGTATATCTTTACGAGAACATAATCCAGAACTATGTTGAGTACCGATGATACAAGCAGGAAGTACAGGGTTGCCGCACTGTCTCCCACTGCTCTTAAGATTGAAGAGAAAATGTTATAACCATAGGAGAATACAAAACCCAGGGAAAATATTCTGAAATACAGCAGCGTCTGGTCCAGTATTTCATCCGGAACATCTATTAAGTATTTAAATGCCGGCCCTGCAGCCACAAGTCCTATCACAGTAAACAGAACACCCAACAGTAAAAGAAAGAGTATTCCTGTAGATGCATTTGCCCGGACCTTATCCGACTCTCCTGCACCATAGTGCTGGGCCACAACCACTCCATTTCCCGCAGAAAAACCTATCGCGATTGCAACCAGCATAAATGCAAAGCTGCCTGTGGTTCCCACCGCAGAAAGTGCAGCCTCACTCGCATATTTGCCAACTATCATGGCATCAACAGTATTATATAACTGCTGCAACAAAGAACCCGCAAGAACCGGAAGCGAAAACTTCAGGATATGCTTCCATGGAGTTCCCTCAGTCATTGTCTTCTTCATTACAACTACCTCTAAAAAGACTATTAAAATTACTAAAAGGACATTCCTAAGTAAGCCTACTCATGAATGTCCCTTAATCCTTAATTATATCCGCTGGTTCATTAATCCCGAAAGCAGATAACCCATTATATCATCAATATTCTTTTGATTTCTACCCCAATCCACAACCTGCACCGGCATCCTGCATTCTGAGGTAATAAATACCACCGTCTGAAAATCATTATACGGAATCATATTGATTCTTATCTTTTCTCCCCATGACCATAGTGATATGGGATGTGAAATCTCAAAGACAACTCCCCCGTTTCCGTCCGGATATTCCTTCTTTATAAGATATTTACAGCCTCCCATTCTCTTCAGTTTATCAACTAAGTCCATAAGTCTGGCCGTAACAAGAAGCCTGTCTGTTGCGAACTCTGCCATAGTTCAACCCTCTCCTTATACATACTTAAATTTATATACCCATTGTAATCTTTCTGATAATTGCAAGTATTAAAATATGCGCCGGATAGAAAATATAAAACGCATATTTCAGATTGTGTCTTCTCTCCCCATTATAAAGAGGCAGGATTGCAAAATCTATCATAGAGAATAATTCCAATGGATTATATAAGACGAACAGGAATACCAGACCTGCTGCAGAAATACCATGACTCTTTCTGTATATATACATAAACAGAACAACAAGTATTCCAAGCCATATATAATCACAATGTATAAAGAATGCTGCTATACATGCAACAGTCACAACAAATATCGCACCAAGTTTTGACTTTGGATCTGCCTTCATAAAAGATCCCTTTGTGAAGAAATCTATTCCCCAGACAGTAAGCAGCCCCAATGCCAGTGTAAAGAACACATTCTGACCTGACCAGTCACAGAAGCTTCTGTTAAAAGCCATATCAAACGGTACCTCTGAGATAACACCAAATATTATCAGGTTTCTCAGATATTTCAGTTTGTTTCTTGTATGGAAGTATCCCTCTATCATCAGAAAGCAGAATAATGGAAATGCAAGTCTGCCGAAAGCTCTCATAGCAAAGTCCAAATGAGCCATCCAGTCCGGAGCTTCCTCGATATTAGGATGAAGTATAAGATATCCTTCATCAATAAATATCGCTGCTATGTGATCAAAAAGCATAGACAGGCAGGCAATAATCTTGATATTGAATCCTGTTAATCCCTTCGGCTTTTTCTTCTTTGGTTCTTCCTTCTTGAACTTCTCCCAGATTTCCTTCGGTTTCTCTTCCTCGGCGGGAGTTTCCTGTTTTGTTTCTTCAGCCAGCTTCTTCTCTTCTTCGAGAAGTTCCTGTTTCATTCTCTGCTGTTTTCTCTTACCTTTCATATGTCACCTGTTACTCATCTTCAGAATATTCACCTGACATATACTGCTGAAGGTAATTTCTGTTTGCTTCCATATCAGGTACAAGTACGGCCATGCCGTCAATATTGTCGTTATAATAAGCTCCCTCTACAGGAAGTCTGTAACTCTGCATATCACCACCAAATACAATGCCGAATCCCATCTTAAGGATTTCAGCCTTACTAAGATCTGTTGTGATACATGGAGCCACACCATTGGCAATCTTTATTCCGCTAAGGAGATGGCCATGCTTAACCTTGCTGATAACAGCCTTGATAAGCTTACGCTGTCTCTCTGTTCTTTCCCAGTCAGAATTACCTACATGTCTCATTCTTGCATAACACATAGCCTGAGTTGGTGTAAGTGAATTCATTCCTTCATGAAGTTCCCATACTTCATCAGATTCATCTGTATTAGAGCCGATGGCAGGATTCTCGTTCATGTACTCTGCTTCCTCAGCTGTAAGTTCCATATCAACGTTACCTACAGATATAAGTGCGTCAAGGAAAGTTCCGAGATCTACAAGCATATTTCCATCGATAGTCACACCGAAATCTTCTTCAATGGTCTTGTCCAGAAGATTAACACTTCCTTCAATACCACCACTTGCACCAAAGGCATAGGCAGCATTTATTCTGTTTCCGCCATATCCCGGAATATCAACATACATATCTCTCATGAGAGATGTAAGAACAACTGTGTGATTAGTCTTATTAATAGTACAGAGGATCATCGTATCAGATCTCTGTCCGCTCTCTCCCTCACGGGCATCCTGTCCGATAAAGAGAATGTTATATTGTGATCCCGTCATGGAAGTTGATCTTGAAGCAACTTCTGTATCTATATGATCAAACTTCGATAAAATGATATTTACAAAGAATGCAAGTACTACGATAAGGATCAGAAGCAGGAAAAGTATGAATCTGATAAATCTTCCAAATGCACTCTTTTTCTTCTTCTTTTTCTTAGGTCTTCTCTCTTCGTAATCTTCTTCTGCCGGTCTTCTATTATTATTCTTCTTTGACTGATGACGTGTATCAGAAGCTGCCTTGGATGGTTTTCTTCCACCTGCCGCCTGCTGCTTCTTTGCTCTTTCAGCTGCTCTGTAAGCTGCTACATCAAAGTCTGCTCCGTCATCATCGTCATCATAATCATCATATTTATTTCTGCCCATGTCTTTCTCGTACCTCTGCTGATTTTGTGGCGGTCTCTGTGCCGGCCTTTGCTGCTGTGGCTGCTGTACCGGTCTCTGCTGCTGTGGCTGCTGCACCGGTCTCTGCTGTTGTGGCTGCTGCACCGGTCTCTGCTGCTGTGGCTGCTGTACCGGTCTCTGCTGCTGTGGCTGCTGCACCGGTCTCTGCTGTTGTGGCTGCTGCACCGGTCTCTGCTGTTGTGCCATCGGGTTCTGAATATACTGTCCCTGCGGTGGTATCTGTACCGACTGTCTCGGCTGCTGCACTGACGCAAAAGCAGAATCCATCTCCGGATCATATTCCTCTTCATAGCCGCCGGTCTGCTGTTTAATACGCTCGAGCTCTCTGATATGTCTCAGCTCTTCTTCCTGCAGCATCTGAAGTTCTCTTTTCTTTCTCTCAGTCTCCGCCTGGATCATCCTGAGTCTCTCTTCTTCTTCCTGATAACTCATATTATCCCCTCGAAAATAGATTTTCTAACTGATACAGTTTACCATCTATATATAAATATGACAAATTAAAGCTTTATTAATACGTATTGAAGCATTACGGAGGCAGGTGCACCATAGCCATTACCAACTCAGAGGTAAATGAAAGTCTTTAATTGATAGCTCGGAGGCAGGTGCGTGCTTCAGAGCGGCTTCTCACGCGGTTGAAGCGCGTCAGCCTGCGACGAGCGTCCGTCAGCCAACAACTTACTCCTCAATCACTTCCAGTTTAACTCTGAAAGATATCAGCCTCTCCGTATGCTGTGCCTCAAATTTCACCACATACGCATTCTTATCCGTATCAACTCCGATTATCTCTCCATCTCCGAAAACCGCATGCTTAACTCGGGTTCCCTCAGGAAGTCTTGTTACCGCATCCTGTCCCTTCATAATCCGCTCTGAGATTCCGATATAATCCTTAGTCTCCTTGATGAGATCTTCTCTCGGCTTTTCCACATATTCGATAAGTCCCTCTTCCGGTTCAAGCACGAACCTCGAAGGATATCTTGGTGAACCGTCAAAGTTTCTTCCCTCTGCTGATGAAAGATACAGCTTCTTCATAGCTCTTGTATATGCTACAAATGCAACTCGTCTCTCCTCCTCCATTGCCTCTCTTGTACGGGACTTCTTGGATGGGAATATTCCTTCATTCATGCCGACAAGGAAAATATATGGAAACTCCAGACCCTTAGCTGCATGAACTGTCATCAGCTTGACTCTGTCCTTAGTATCCTCAATATCTGTATTGGTGTAGAGTGCCACATGTCTGAGATAATCCACCAGCATGGCTTCTTCACCACAGGTAGTCTCATACTCATAGACCGACTGCTTCAGCTCTGCCAGATTATCCAGTCTCATCTGCGCTCCCTCTGTACGGAGAGCTTCCTCATAACCACTCTTATTCATTATGTCAGCCAGAAGCTCGGAGATAGGTCTCTGCTCCATATTTTCAGAAAGCTCCTTCATCATATCAAGAAACTCTCTGGCCTCTGTACCGTTAAATATCTTCTCATCAATTGTCTCTTCCAGCGCCTGATACAGGGTTATACCCTTCAGCTCTGCATACTCTTCGAGAAATGTCATCCTGCGCTGTCCCATATTTCTCTTAGGATTATTGATAACACGTCTGAAGGACATATCATCACGGAGTGCAAGACATCTGAGATATGAAAGCGCAGTCTTTATCTCTGCTCTTTCATAGAACTGAACCCCACTATAAATCGTATATGGAATCTTCGCCTTAAGAAGGGACTGCTCCACATTTCTTGTCAGGAAATGTGCTCTGTACATTATAGTTATATCTTTATAATCCACTCCTGACATATGGAGTTTTTCTATCTCTTCTGCTATCCAGTCTGCTTCCTTCTCAGGATTCTCAGCAAACTTAGCTGTAACCTTATCTCCGTTCGGAAGAGTCGGAATAAGATTCTTCTCTATCCTGTCCTGATTGTGTGCTATAAGAGAATTAGCCACATCCAGAATCTCAGGAGTACTTCTATAATTCTCCATCATCATGATGGTCTTTGTTGTCTGATATTCACTGTTAAAGTCCATAAGGAACTTTGTGCTGGCACCACGCCAGGTATATATGGTCTGGTCCGGATCACCTACTATAAAAAGATTATGATGATATCCGCACAGAACCTGCATAAGTGTATACTGCGGACGGTCAATATCCTGGAACTCATCTATCATGATGTATTCCAGTCTCTTCTGCCACTTCAGTTTGCTCTCTTCATTCTTTGAGAAGATATACAGAACAAAGCTGATAAGGTCATCATAATCGAGACCGAAGCATTTCTTCTGCTGATAGAGATAACCATAAAAGATTATATCCTTTACAGTCTCTGCTTCATCATATCTCTTCTTCAGCAGTTCAAGGTCCATCTCAATCATGTAGATATAATAGTCCGGCATTTCTACCAGCTTTATCATTTCTATCATGTCACGGGCATCACTGTAGGTCATATCCCTGAGAGTCAGTCCTCTCTCAGCATAGATCATGCCCAGCATATCATCTATATCAGATACATCCAGCACAAGAAATGACTTCGGATACTGAACCACATGGGATTCCTCCTGCAGTACATTCACGCAGAAACCGTGAAATGTATTAATATATCCGGTATCGTTATCTCCTGTGAGATTATGGATTCTTCGGCGCATCTCGTTAGCAGCCTTACTGGTAAATGTAACGCACAGTATATTTCCCGGAAGGATTCCCAGATCATTTACAAGATATGCAAAGCGGCTTGAAAGAGCTCTTGTCTTTCCGCTTCCTGCTCCTGCAACTACTCTTACAAATCCCTCTGTCGTTGTAACCGCTTCCTTCTGTGCATTATTCAGATCTTTTAAAATGTCGAATTCCTCTTCCAATGTGTATCCCCCTATTAACAAAACCCTTGGCACCGGCCCGCCGGTACCTGATACAAAAACAATCCGTGAATCACTTCACGGATTGTCCACTCTCATACAAAATCTGTTAGAAATTTCTCTCAACAAATCGCTGTCTTGCGATTGCTCTCTTGAGAGATGCCTCTGCCAGAGCATATTCGGCACGGCTGCGCTTGGATAACATTTCTTCCATAGCCTGCTCCTTAGCCCTGATAGCTCTCTCTGCATCTATCTCGTCCGGCCACTCGGCGGCATCTATAAGAATGAGGACATCGTTATTCTCTATTCTCATCATTCCTGCTGAGATAACAGCACTGCACTCACTATTTGGCTGAATCTCGCGCTTACCGGTTAAACCGCTTCCAAAGGTGACGGTATCTCCGGTACGGAATCTCATTTCTCCTTCAGTAAGAGCGATAGCCATGTTCTGATGTCCTGCAAGAACTCCATATTCTCCATCAGTAGCAGGTACCACGATAGATTCAATATCTCCCTCAAAGAAAGGGTTGTCTGCCTCATATATTCTTACATGAAACGTTTTCATATAACTACCTCATCAACGGTATATCACCGTTTTTCTTAGAGAGTCTCTGCCTTCTTCACAGCATCCTCTATAGTTCCTACATTGTAGAATGCAGCTTCCGGAAGGTCATCATACTTACCATCCAGTATAGCCTTGAAACCTCTTACAGTTTCCTTAACCGGTACATAAACACCAGGTGTACCTGTAAACTTCTCAGCAACAAACATAGGCTGAGACAGGAATCTCTGAATCTTACGTGCACGGTTAACTACAAGCTTATCCTGCTCTGACAGCTCATCCATACCAAGGATGGCTATGATATCCTGCAGCTCGTTATACTTCTGCAGGTACTCCTGAACAGTACGTGCAACTTTATAATGCTTCTCACCTACTACATCTGCTTCAAGAATACGGGATGTAGAGTTAAGTGGATCAACTGCCGGGTAGATACCCTGCTCAGCGATCTTACGGCTGAGAACTGTAGTTGCATCCAGGTGAGTAAATGTTGTCGCAGGTGCCGGGTCTGTAAGGTCATCGGCAGGTACATATACGGCCTGAACTGATGTAACAGATCCCTTAGAGGTTGATGTTATTCTTTCCTGAAGCTCACCCATTTCCTGAGCAAGGGTAGGCTGATAACCAACCGCAGATGGCATACGTCCAAGAAGTGTTGAAACCTCTGAACCGGCCTGTACAAATCTGAATATGTTATCGATGAAAAGAAGTACATCCTTATCCTCTTCTTCTCTGAAGTACTCAGCCATTGTAAGTCCTGTAAGTGCAACTCTCATACGCACACCAGGAGACTCGTTCATCTGACCGAATACCATCGCTGTCTTATCTATGGTTCCGCTCTCCTTCATCTCGTTCCAGAGATCGTTACCCTCACGGCTACGCTCTCCAACTCCTGTGAAGATTGAGTAACCACCGTGCTGCATAGCTACGTTATGGATAAGCTCCTGTATAAGAACGGTCTTACCAACTCCGGCACCACCGAAGAGACCGATCTTACCACCCTTTGAATAAGGCTCAAGCAAATCTATAACCTTAATTCCTGTTTCAAGGATTTCAACAGATACGTTCTGCTCACTGAAGTTTGGTGCATCTCTATGAATACACCACTTCTCTGTATTCTCCGGAACAGGTTCTCCGCCATCGATAGGCTCTCCAAGAACGTTGAACATTCTTCCGATGGTAGCATCTCCGACAGGGACACTGATTCCTGCTCCCGTAGCTGTAACTTCCATACCTCTGCTGAGGCCCTCACTCTGAGACAGGATGATACATCTTACCTGTTTTCTTCCAAGAAGCTGAGCAACCTCCATAGATCTTACTTCTGATCCAACGGTTACTGTAAGAGCTTCTCTCAGCTTAGGAAGTCGTCCCTCTTTAAATTCTACATCTACAACAGGTCCTGAAACCTGTACTATCTTTCCCTTACTCAAGGCTTCCGCCCTCCTTAAGTCTCTTTTTCACCTGTGCCTTAGCGCCTGCCGCAACCTCAGTAATCTCCTGGGTTATGGCCGCCTGTCTGACTCTGTTATACTCCATGGTGAGCTCTCCGAGAAGTTTCTCAGCATTCTTATTGGCTGAATCCATGGCAGTCATTCGTGCATTCTGCTCTGAGCTGTAACTGTCAACCAGCGCACCATATATGTATCCTGCCACATATCCCGGAATAACATGATTCAGAACCTCTTCAACAGATGGGAAGAAATGCATGTTTACATATTCCTCTACCTTCTGTCCGTCCTGCTCTATGAAGTTACCTCTGTCGAATGGAAGTACTCTGTCCATTCTGACAGTCGAAGATATCTCATTCTCCATATCACTGTATATGATACGGATCTCATCCACATTTCCACTGTTATACTCTTCAAGAAGCATATAAGCTATCTGTCTTGCTCTTTCGAAAGTAGGATTCTGTGCTGTATATAAGAATGTCTGCTTTATCGGAATATTATGTCTCTCGAAGTAATGTCTTCCATATTCACCAACAACATAAAGGTCAATATTCTTATGCTTAGCTATAGCATCCTCAGCTTTCTTCAGAACGTTATGATTGTAGCTTCCTGCCAGACCTTTATCTGCTGTAATAACCAGATAAGCATACTTCTCAGCAGCATGACGGCCTTCTTCAGGATAGAAATACTTACTCTTAACGTGCTTCTTGCTCTGGAATATTCTCTTTATCTCAGTCTCTATCATCTTAAAGTAAGGACGAGTATTTTCCAGTTCAGCCTTAGCCTTTCGAAGCTTCGTTGAAGATATGAGATACATCGCATTAGTAATCTTCTGAGTATTCTTAACACTGTTTATTCTGTTTTTTATTTCTCTCGTGTTTGCCATATTTCCAGATACTTCTTCGATATCTCTATAATCTCAGCTTTAGTCTCATCACTCATCTGTCCGCTCTTTTCAAGCTGTTCACAGATGTCATTCTCTTCTTCATGGAAATAATCCAGGAGTCCCTGACGGAACTTTATAATGTCATCAGGTTTAATATCCTGCATAACATGGGCAGTTGCTGCAACCAGCATGATAATCTGCTCATGAGGCTTGAATGGATTACTCTGAGGCTGACGGAGCAGTCTCATAAGTCCCTGTCCATAAGCAAGCTGTTTCTTAGTTGTTTCATCCAGATCACTTGAGAACTGGGTGAATATTTCCATTTCTCTATACTGTGCAAGATCCAGTCTTATGGTTCCTGCTGCTTTCTTCATAGCCTTAGTCTGTGCCGCACCACCTACACGGGATACGGAAAGACCTACGTTAACGGCAGGTCTCTGTCCTGCGAAGAACAGGTCAGACTCCAGGAATATCTGTCCATCAGTGATGGATATGATATTTGTTGGTATGTAAGCCGATACATCACCGGCCTGTGTCTCAACTATAGGAAGTGCTGTTATACTTCCGCCGCCAAAATCATCTGAAAGTCTTGCTGATCTCTCAAGAAGTCTTGAATGCAGATAGAATACGTCACCAGGATAAGCCTCACGTCCCGGAGATCTCTCAAGCAGGAGACTAAGTGCTCTGTATGCTATAGCATGCTTTGAAAGATCATCGTATACGATAAGAACATCCTTACCCTTATACATAAAGTATTCAGCAATAGCACAGCCTGCATAAGGTGCAATATACTGAATAGGTGCTGAGTCACTGGCAGTAGCCGCAACTACTATTGTATAATCCATAGCTCCATGCTTTGTCAGATTATCTACAAGCTGAGCTATACTTGATGCCTTCTGTCCGATGGCAACATATATACATACAACGCCGTTACCCTTCTGATTGAGGATAGTATCTACAGCGATTGCTGTCTTACCTGTCTGTCTGTCACCTATTATGAGCTCTCTCTGTCCTCTTCCTATAGGGAACATAGAGTCAATAGCTACGATACCTGTATTCATAGGTGTATCGACTGACTGTCTCTTTACGATTCCCGGTGCAGGAGTTTCAATAGGTCTGTATCCATCAGCGTTGATAGGTCCTTTTCCATCTATAGGATTACCAAGTGAATCTACTACTCTTCCAAGGAAGTCTTCACCTACAGGAACACCGGCAGTCTTCTTGGTACGTCTTACACGGCTTCCCTCAGATACATCATCATCACTACCAAACAGAATGATACCGACTTCATCGGATTTAAGATCCTGTACCATTCCCTTAACGCCTGAATCAAATATAACTATCTCACCGTATTCAACAGACTCAAGTCCCTTAGCAACAACTATACCGTCTCCGACTGAACTTACATGTCCCTCTTCTTCAGCAATAGGTGCGAGAGACCATTCCTCGATAGAGCTCTTGATAAGTGTTACAAGGTCCGGAACATCCTCAGCCGGTCTGGAGATATCATATCTTCCGTCACCTGAAAAAGTTCCGCCTGTACGGATTCCTTCCATAAAGTCTTTGAACTGAGCGAAACGTCCCACTTCAGTCCAGTCATATATATCATCACCGGCTATGAGCTTGAAACCTTTGCCGATAGTTTTATCCATCTTAAACTCAAGCTCAATTTCTCTATTCTTATATTTATTTGCAAGAAAGTCTTTGAATCCGCTTATTTGCTCAGCAGATGGTTCAACTGCCGCATAGATATAGCACTCCAGGACCTTCTTAACTTCATTAGGCTCCTGTGCCATTTGCTGTACTCCTTTCGGCATTTGCAAGGAAAGCGTCAAATACCTCAGATGTGTTGCTTGAAAGGATCATCTTGGATGCTGCTTCCTCAACCATCTTTGTTATCTCGCCCTTTGCGCTTTCAAGAATCTCTTCCTTCTCAATCTCTGCAGATTTTCTTGCAGCTGCAAGGATAGACTCTGCCTGAGCTCTTGCCTCATCTTCACTCTTCTCTCTTGCAACACTGATCTCAGCTGATGCTTTCTTCTTATTCTCTGCTATCTCAACATCTGCGCCTGCAAGCTTCTCTTTATATTCAGCTTCAAGCTTTTCAGCATTCTTAAGCTTTTCTTCTGCCTCATCATCCTGCTTCTTGTATTCTTCAATACGGCTGTCCATAAACTTCTTTACAGGTCCGTAAAGAAGAACATAAAGACCTGTGAAAAGTATTACAAAGTTCAGAAGATGCAGGAGAATCTGCTGTATATCAATACCTAACATAGATATTTGCTCCTTTAATTAATAATATTATTCATAGTGTCTTTCGCAGCGTTAATCGCTGATTCCTCCGGCTTTGCCGTCGGTCGCAGCTTCGCTGCTTTCAATCAGCGATGTCGTTCATTCTGAACGACCGCATTGTTCGATGAACATATTTCTTACCAAGCAAGCTTGGACGAAATCTGTCATCTTACAATGACGCTGCTCATAATTCTTCGTTACATGACGAATATGATCAATATAGCTACGATAAGTGCATAAATGATAGCTGTCTCTATGAACACGAGACCGAGCATGAGAGTTGTTCTGATCTTACCTTCTGCTTCAGGCTGTCTTGCGATAGCTTCTGAAGACTTAGCGATTGACATACCCATGGCAACAGCACCTGCAGCTGCTGCGATACCAACAACGATTGCAGCACCGATTGCCTTGCTCTTTGTAGCCTCAGCTTCTGAGCTGATTGTTGCTTCTGCTTCTGTTCCCTCAGCTGCCTGAACGGTAACTGTCTTCTTTGTATTATCTGC
>ONEC01000006.1 GCA_900316715.1 uncultured Eubacteriales bacterium | reverse complement strand
ACAGAACTTCCGCTTCTTCTTAACTCAGAGAATACTCCGCTTCCATGTCTGGACAGTGTGGAGATACATATCAGAAAACTTATTGAACTGGCGATGAGCGAGTAAGCAGTTTGTTGAGCAGAGAACCGGGTGAAGGTGAAAGGATATTTACATGAATTTTGATGCATTTGTAAAAGATATTGAAGATAACAACTGGTGTGTCTTTGGAACTGAAGTTTATGAGAATGGAGTTCTCACTCACAGCTGGGGAGATACAACAGAAAGTCTGCATGAGCTTTATTCAGCGACGAAAACAGTTGAGTCCGTTGCTGTGGGAATAGCCTATGACAGAGGACTTATAGACTTTAACAAGTCTATACTTGATTATCTTCCGAAGGAGAATGTTGAGAAGCTTTCAGAGAGCCAGACGGAGGTATTTAAGAAGGTAACCATTCAGAGACTTCTTACCATGTCGGTGGATGGAATTCCATTTCGTGCAGAGGGGGATTCGTGGATAGACTTTGCTCTTTCCAGTAAGATACAGAACCCGGATGATAAGGTATTTAATTACAATAATATCAACGTTTATCTTGTGGGTGTTGCCCTTACCGAGATTCTAGGAGAAGACCTTGGCGGCTTTATAGAGCGGGAGATATTTAAGCCTCTTGGAATAACCGATTACGAATATGAAAGAGGACCGGAAGGCTATTTTTACGGAGCATCCCAGATGAAGCTTACCGTGCACGATCTCAGTAAGATCGGACTGCTTCTCTATAATAAGGGTGTGTATGATGGACAGAGAATAGTGTCCGAGGAATACGTTGATATGGCCACATCTATTCAGCAAATGAACAGAGAAGGCGGATACGGTTATTATATCTGGAAATATCGTGATGGCTTCAGCATCAACGGCAAGTGGAAGCAGAAATGCTATGTGCTTCCGGAAAGAGGAATCATTGTGACATACCTTTCTCATATAGAAGATGATTCACACGATCTTCTGGACAGTATGGAGAAGAATATTCTGGGAATAACAAAGGAGTAGGGACAGCATGAAAATACTTGTATTGGGCGGCACAAGATTCTTTGGAATACATATGGTGGAGGCGTTACTGGAAGCCGGTCATGATGTGACCATAGCAACCAGGGGAAATGCAGCGGATAACTTTGGAGACAGAGTAAAGAGAATAACTGTTGAGAGAACCAGTGCTGAGAGTATGAAACTGGCACTCAGCGGGATACACTATGATGTGGTAATAGATAAGCTGGCCTATGCATCAAATGATCTACGCATCGCAATGGATGCGGTTAACTGTGATAAGTATATTCAGATGTCCAGCACTGCGGTTTATAATCCAAAGAAATTGAACACAGTAGAAGAGGATTTCGATGGACTGGAGAGACCGGTTATCTGGTGCAACAGACCGGACTTCCCTTATGATGAGATAAAGCGTCAGACCGAATATGCATTATGGCAGGAGTATGCTGATAAGAAATGGATAGCGGTAAGATATCCGGTTGTAATCGGCAAAGATGATTATACAGGAAGACTTAAGTTCTATGTGGATCATGTGAAGACCGGTACTCCTATGTATATAGATAATATTGATTATCAGATGAGCTATATCAGGTCTGATGAGGCAGGGGGCTTCATGGCTTATCTCGTGGATAAGGATATTACAGGAGCTGTAAACGGAGCATCTTCCGGAACCATATCTTTACGTGAGATTGTTAATTACGTGGAAGAAAAAACCGGGAAGAAAGCTGTGCTGGCAGAAGATTCAGAGGATGTGGATAAGGCTCCGTATAATGGGGATCCTGAGTTCAGCATCAATACTGACAAGGCAAGGGCACTGGGATTCAAGTTCACAGACATCCATGACTGGATATATGAACTGCTCGATTATTACATCGAGGGTTAAACACCAAAACGAATGATATAAAGGACGATTATATGAGTAAGACACAGATTCCGGAGCTTCCGGATTACAACAACTGTCTGGTAAATCTTGCAAATTCAATTGAGAAAAAGTTTGGAGTTGAGACGACAGCAGATACGCTGCCGCTGGCTGATAAATACCTGGATAAAAAATATAAGAACGTGGTCGTGCTTCTTCTTGATGCCATGGGAATATCCATACTTGAGAAGCATCTTAAGGAGGATGGATTCTTCAGATCTCATCTTGCAGGAGAGTATAACTCTGTATATCCTCCGACTACAGTTGCAGCAACTACATCGCTTATGAATGGACTCTATCCTGATGAGCATGGCTGGCTGGGCTGGGACATGTATATTCCTGACCTGGATAAAAATGTTACGTTGTTCAGAAACGTAGAGCAGTCAACAGAGAAGGAAGGAGCAGAACCGACAGATACAGATCCGGAAGGAAAGCGTATCTGGGGCTTTGATTCCATTCAGGAGGGCAGCGAAGCTGCAGATTATCATGTGGGATATACCTATCTGCCATATAAGTCAGTAGTTGATAAGATCAATGATGCAGGTGGTAAGGCGTATTATTCAATGCCATTTATGCCGCCGTTTCCACAGGACTATGAAGCAATACTTAAAAGAGTGGAAAACTTGTGCAGTGAACCGGGCGAGAAATATATCTATGCTTATTGGAATGAGCCTGACGGAACCATGCACAGAACAGGAACTGTCAGTGAAGAAACTCATGATATGGTAACAGAGCTGGAAACTATAACAGAGAAGTACTTATCAAAGCTTAAGGATACTCTGATCATTATTACTGCAGATCATGGTCATATGGACAGTAAGAATCTCTGTATACTTGATTATCCGGAGGTTATGAAATGCCTTATGAGATTTCCGTCTATAGAGCCGAGAACATTGAATCTCTATATCAAGGATGAATATAAGGCAGACTTCCCTGAAATCTTTAAGAAGAATTTTGGAGACAAGTTCCTGCTTCTTACAAGAGATGAAGTTATAGAGAATAAGCTTTTTGGACCAGGTAATATCAGAGAAGGACTGAAAGACATGATAGGTGATTATGTTGCTCTTGCAGTATCTGATACCTCGATATTTATCACACATCTTGAGGCTCAGCTGATGCCGGGAGGCCATGCAGGACTTACACCGGAAGAATATATAATACCTCTTATTGTTGTCGAGAATGAATAAATCGCTTATGGGCGCAGAATGGTGTTGACATAGCCGTACGACTATATTTATAATTAGATATGTATAAATATAGCTGAACGGCTATATTTGTATATGAAAAGGTCAGATATAGCCGTACGACTATACGGAGGTTCTCATGAAGATAAATAATGCAAAAATGTTTGGTGAAGCAGTAAAGGAACAAAGAAAGAAGCTGGGATATACACAGAAGTATATATGCGAAGTGAGTGGAATAAGCGCCAGTTATATATCGGACCTGGAGAATGGAAAAGAAACTATAGAACTGGGCAAAGCTATTTATCTTGCTAACCTGCTGGGAATAGATATTGATATGAATGAAAGGGGATAAAACATGAAGAGACTTGCCGTTTATCTGGAAATGCAGGGGCAGTTCAGATCTGTGGGTTTCATAACAGGTGAGAATTTTCGTGATGCATCATTTCAGTATTCAGAGGATTACCTAAAAGCTGATTATGCCAGACCAATTTCAATATCTCTTCCTCTGACGGATGAAGCTTTTACTTCGGAAAGAACACGAAACTTCTTTGAAGGATTACTCCCGGAAGGATTCTCCCGCAGGGCTGTAGCAAACTGGATAAAGACCGATGAAGAAGATTATCTTACGATTTTATCAAAGCTTGGAAGAGAATGTCTGGGTGCGGTTAAAATTTTAGAAGAGTCGGAAGCTGAAGAACTGCCAGGCTACGACAGGCTTCCCCTTAAGAGAGTGAAAGAACTGGCGGAAGAAGGTGCGACAAAATCGACCCAGATTCTTATGGAGACTCACCTGTCACTAACCGGAGCATCGGGAAAAGTTGGTTTATACTATGATGAGAAAAAAGATAAATGGTATCTTCCTAAGAGTGAGGCACCAAGCAATTATATAGTGAAACAGAGTCATGTCAGATTATCTAAGCTGGTTTTAAATGAACAGCTTTGTATGATGACGGCTAAAGAACTGGGAATAGAAATTCCGGAGAGCTTTATTATCAACATCGGTAAAGGTACAGACTCTGAAGTGCTGTTTGCAACTAAGCGTTATGACCGAAGAGAAGAAAGCGATAAAAATATAGATGGACTTTCGGTTCCTTTCCGCCTTCATCAGGAAGATTTTGCACAGGCCATGGGAATACAGATGCACATATAAAGAATTATTCCCTTTTATACAGCAGCAATTTAAAGGGTATATCTTTAGCGCCTGCTTATGATATTGTTAGTACAAGAGTCTATAATATGACAGATGAAATGAGCATATTTATAGGTGATGAGATCAGTATAGAGCATATGAACAGGAGTACATTTATTGATGCTGCAGCTGAGGCGGGAATAACTGAACGTATGGCTATGAAAATCTTCGATGAAGCTGCTGATGACTTTGAGAATGCTCTCGGCAGAGCAGCAGAAAAACTCAAGGATACAGGCATTTCAGGAGTTAAGGAATTAAAAAGTAAAATACTCGAAAACGGCGGATATAGAAATATTTAAAGGAGTTTACGCTTATGAGAGAAATTGTATTGGGTAAAACAGGAATCAGGGTTCCGCAGAATGCCTTCGGTGCACTGCCTATTCAGAGAGTAAGTCTTGAGATGGCGGTGAAGCTGCTTCGCGGTGCATATGATGGTGGAATGAGATTCTTCGACACAGCGAGAGCTTACTCCGACAGTGAGGAGAAGATGGGAGCGGCATTTGATGGAATGCGTGAGAAGGTTTATATCTCATCGAAGACCATGGCTAAGACTCCTGAAAAGTTCTGGGAGGATCTCGAAACAACGCTCAGGAATCTCAGAACAGATTATCTGGATATTTACCAGTTCCACTGTGTACAGCAGTGCTATAAGCCGGGCGATGGTACAGGAATGTACGAAGCCATGGTGGAGGCAAAGAAACAGGGAAAGATAAGACATATAGGAATCACGGCACACTTAATCGGTGTTGCAGAAGAGATAGTAGAGAGCGGTCTCTATGAGACACTGCAGTTTCCGTTCTGTTATCTTGCGACCGACAGGGATATTGCCCTTGTGAAGGCCACAGAAGAGGCAGGGATGGGCTTTATAGCCATGAAGGGACTGTCGGGAGGACTGCTTACAAACAGCGATGCCTGTATGGCGTTCATGAGTCAGTATAACGCACTTCCAATATGGGGAATTCAAAGAGAAGAAGAACTGGCTCAGTGGCTCAGCTTCTTTGATAAGGATGTGAAGATGACGGATGAGATAGCTGCATTTATAGAGGCAGACAGACGAAACCTCATGGGTGATTTCTGCCGGGGATGCGGATATTGTATGCCATGTACTGTAGGAATACAGATTAACAACTGTGCAAGAATGTCACAGCTGATCCGCCGAGCTCCATCAGAGAATTTCCTCTCAGAAGAGTGGCAGGCCAACATGATGCAGATTGAACAGTGCGTAGACTGCGGACTCTGCAAGACCAGATGTCCTTATGAGCTGGATACACCGAATCTGCTGAGGAAGAACCTGGCTGATTATAAGGATATTCTTGCCGGAAAGGTTGAGCTGTAAAACAGCGCAGACGGAAAACCAGGCCGATGTGGCGGGTTATGTACAGAAATGTACATCTTATTCGCAATCTGTTGAATAGAAAAACAAACTAAAGTATAAGGGATGCATGAGGAGCGTCAGTATTGAAAATTTTTGTAAAGGATAAAATGAATCTCTCTGAAACTGAAGTTGAGATCAGATGCAGGGAAAGGGATAACGAGGTTGAGGCCATCATAGAGTCTGTCAGAAATGTTGAAGATACGCTGATGGGAGAAAAGGAGAATGGAGATAAGGTACCGGTACGAATATCCAGAGTCCTTTATTTTGAGGCGGTAGACAGAAATGTATATGGCTATACAGATCAGGAATTCTATAGAATTAAAAGAACCCTTTATGATCTCGAAGAAGATCTCGAAAAGAGGCATTTTGTCAGAATATCCAAATCCGTTATCGTTAATATCAAAGCTGTGAAGCGGATAGCTCCGGAGGACGCAAGAAGGCTGAAACTAGAGCTTCGTAACGGAGAGTGGATAGTGGTGTCCAGAAACTATGTCGCTGATTTTAAAGCAGGCATAGGAATGAAGGAGGCAAAATGATGAGTAATGAAAGATTCAAAAACATCATAAAAAAAGCATTTTCAACTACTGCCATCGGCTTCTCAATGGGCATCTTATTCTATTCAATAACTTTTAGCTTATCGGATATTTATATCAAGCCGGTTCATATAGTGAAGATATGGATAGCATTCTTTATAATAGGCATTTTATCAGTTGTCAGGCTTATGTTTGGTGAGACAAACTGGTGCAGGAGCAAGCCATTCTATGTGAAGAATCTGATCTTTATGCCACTGTATCTGCTGACTGCTCTGATACTGGTTATAGATATTGTCAGAGATATGGGAGTATCGCTGGATCTTTGGATGATAGGTATCTATATTGCTATCTTTGTAGTGACGTTTACTATAAGGCAGCTGGTGGAATATTTTCTGGAAAAAGCTAAAACTGATAAAATGAATGATGCTCTGAAAGAATTTCAAAAGGAGCATTCGTGGGATGAAGAATAATAATATTTTAACGGTTTTAAGAGTTTTTACTGCACTTGCTGTTTGGTTTATAATCTATAAATGCTATGGAGTATTTATAGATCCGATGCTGGAAGGAAGGCTTCCGGAGGTTATCAGAATGATATTCAGTGCTATGGTGGTGCCATATACACTAGGTATAGGTGCGGCATATCTGATAGTCAGAGGAATGAAGAAACCGGACAGAGGTTATATTGCATCAGGATCCGTAGAAGTAACACCGGGCTTTATATTAAAGTCTTTTCTTATTCAGATGGGAATGGCTATGCCTGTTATGATGATTCTGAATATCATTATGAGGATTATGGGTTTCCCGGCACAGGGCATGACATTTGAGCAGGTATGGGGAGAACATAAGATTTTTTATCTCGTATTACTGCTTATCTTTGCACCTATAGTAGAGGAGCTGTTTTTCAGAAAGCTTTTCTTAGACAGACTGCTGGTTCTTGGTGAAAAGAAAGCAATACTCATGTCTGCGATATTATTTGGATTGCCACATCTTTTTTCTCAGGGACTTCCACAGTTATTCTCAACATTTTTAGTGGGCCTTGTATGGGCAGATGTAAGAGTGAAGACAGGAAAGCTTTGGCCGGGCATATTACTTCATATGCTGTTTAATCTTTATGGCTGTTACTTTACGATCTTTATGGCTCAGAACAACAGCAGAGCCATGATAGTGGTACTGCTTAATCTGATCATACTGCCGGTATCGGCAATAATAATACGGCTGTCAGGACGATCAAAGAAACCAGCAACAGCACAGGTAAATTTATAACGAGACAGAGACAGAAAGTATGACGTGGAAGAATTAAATGACAAATAAGACTTTGTATGTTACAGATCTTGACGGGACGCTCATGAGAGGTGATAAGAGCGTCTCTGAAAGATCTATTAGTATTATCAATAAACTTATAGAAGAGGGGATGAACTTTACTGTTGCGTCGGCCAGATCCGTGAGCAGCCTGCAGCATATAGTAAAGCCGCTCGATATATCGATTCCCCTGGTTGTGAGAAATGGTACGGCTCTTGCAGCACCGGGGACTCTTGAAATTATGGAGAAGGCAGTCTTTACCAAAGAAGAAGTGAGTTCAATCAGAGAGATTCTCACAGACCTTCCAGTCTATGGCTTTACAAGTATCTGGCATGGCGGCGAAATGGAAAAGGTCTTCTATGCCGGAGAGCATTCTCTTGGAATAAAGAAATATCTGGAAGAGCATGAAGGCGAAAAGGGTCTTAAGATAGTGAGTGATATAGATGAGCTCTGGGCAGGGGACGTCGGATATATCACTATGATCGATGACAGGGATGTACTTAGACCTGTATATGAAAAAGTAAAAGACAGTTCCGGATGGGAGGCAGTATTTCAGCAGGATTCCTATGATGAGGAATACTGGCTGGAGATATGTCCTGAGAACAGTACCAAGGCCAAGGCAATAGTCAGACTTAAGGAGAAGCTGGGACTGGAAAAAATAGTTGTATTCGGAGATTCGGTAAATGATATTCCTATGTTTCAGGTGGCGGATGAAGCCTATGCGGTAGAGAATGCATTGCCGGAGCTGAAAAAATATGCAACAGCAGTAATCGGCTCAAACGAAGAAGATGGAGTGGCTGAATATCTGCAGCAGTTATACGACAGGAGGTTTTAGCGTGAAGATAGAACATGTTGCAATATATGTAAATAATCTGGAGGGAGCCAGAGACTTTTTTGTAAAGTATTTTGACGGTAAGTCTAATGATGGATATCATAACAAGACTACGGGCTTCAGGTCTTATTTTATTTCTTTTGAAGATGGTTCAAGACTTGAGGTAATGAATAAGCCCGGGGTTGAGGATAATGATAATAAGCTAAACTGTACGGGTTATAGTCATATCGCATTTGCAGTTAAGACTAAGGAAGAGCTTGATACACTGACTGAGAGAATCAGATCGGATGGATATGAGATTGTCAGTGGTCCGCGTACCACAGGTGATGGCTACTATGAGAGCTGTTTTATAGGCATAGAAGGGAATCTGATAGAGATTACCGTGGGGAATTGATTAATTATTGCTTGTAATCAAGTTTAATTGATTAATAATTTAAACTGAATCGGAGATTTTATTTTGATTTTTCAGACAATTTTAAGGTATAATATATTCGTGGTATTGTCTATTCAGAGGTTTTTTCACTGCTGATAGGCATAACTTTAACAATTGGGGGGTGAGCCCATTGGATTATAATGAAGTTGCGAATAAACAGAAGAAGATAGCTAGTGTATTGTCTGTAAAGATCAATGAAGATGGATCATGCGGAGAAATCTGTCTTGAAGCAGCGAATGATCTTTATCTTGCATCTGTAAATGTTAAGAGAGAGGATTTTGTTCCGGGAAAGCCATACTATAATTATGTTCCTAATGACCTTAATTTTGAGGCTATGAGTTGCAGATGTGTAAAGGAGAATAAGATAGTCCACTCATACGTAGATGCAGCATTTTATAACGCATGGATGGAAGTTATTATGATGCCGCTTATATCTGATGAGAAAGATAAGGGTTACTATCTGTTTTCCTATGATATGCAGTCAAAGGTTGATACATCAAAGCTTTCAGACATTTCACCTGATATCGCAGTACAGGTAATCAGAACAAGTATTAAAATGAGAGAATCTGATGATTTTCATGCAGCCATGGATTCTATCATACATGATCTCAGGGAATACTGTGGAGCAAACAGAAGCTGTATATTGCTCACCGACTTCAAAAAACGTACAGCCTCCATGCTCTGTGATAGTGTAGTTGAAGATGATCATATAAGGCCGGACGAAACATTTTTGGGAGAAGGCTTCTTTGATATAGTTGAAGTATGGGATCAGCTGATTGCAGGAAGCAATTGCTATATCATACATGATGAGAAAGAACTTGAAAATCTTAAAGAAGTTGACGAGAGATGGTATAAATCTTTAAAACATGATGAGATATACAGTCTTGTTCTTTTCCCACTCAGAACTAATGGTGAGACTATCGGTTATATAATGGCTACTAATTTTAACAGTGAGGAAACACTTAATATCAAGTCTATACTGGGTGTTACATCGTTTATATTAGCTGCTGAGATTTCCAACCATCAGCTCTTTAAGCGTATGAAGATTCTTAGTGATACAGATCTTCTTACCGGACTCTATAATCGTAATGCAATGAATAACAGAGTTACGGATATCGTATCCGGACTTAATCCGCTTATCGGTGATTATGGAATTGTATTTGCAGATCTTAACGGTCTTAAGACTGTAAATGATACCGACGGACATATAGCAGGTGATGAGCTTCTCAAGGCAGCTGCCTGTGTTCTGAGAGATGCATTTCCGGAAGGGGAGATTTTCAGAGTCGGCGGTGATGAGTTCCTGATACTTCAGACAGGAGAAACTGAAGAGAAATTTAATAAGCTGGTTGAGAATCTCAGAAAGAATTCAGATGGTTCCGGCGCAGTTAAGCTGGCTGTGGGTACATGTTTCGGAGACAAGAATCTGGATATCAGAAAAGCCATGCATGAGGCAGACGAGAGGATGTATGCAGATAAGGAAGCTTATTACGAGAAGCATCCGGAACTGCAGTACAGAAGCAACAGATAGACTATACATATAAAGGATTGTCATGGAGAATGGATATCTGACATCCGGCCAGTTTGCAAAGATGGCCAGGGTGTCTGTAAGAACCGTGAGGTTCTATGATAAACAGAATATATTAAAGCCTAGCTTTGTAAATGAATCGACAGGAGCAAGGTATTATACTACGAAGGATCTGGTGAAGCTTCAGCAGATCCTTCTTTATAAGTATCTGGGATTTTCTCTGGATGAGATCAAGGAGCTGATGGTAAAGGCTGAGGATAAAAACTTCATGGTGGATTCCCTGAAGCTTCAGCAGACTCTGATAAGCGACAAGATAGATCAGATGCAGCTTGTTAAGAAGGCTGTCGATGAAACCCTGGTTGCTTATGAGGAGGGACAGACTATCGACTGGGATAAAATGCTCAGCATAATCGACCTTACCAGTATGGAGAACAGCCTTAATAAGCAGTATCAGAATGCAAACAATGTATCTGCCAGGATAAAGCTGCATAAGTTATATTCAGTGAATAGTGCAGGCTGGTTCCCATGGATATTCAGTGAGATGCATCTTGCACCGGGAATGAAGATCTTAGAGGTGGGATGCGGCAACGGAGCACTCTGGACGGAGAATATAAACCGGATTCCAAAGGGAAAAGGTACTGAAATAGTACTTTCGGATATTTCAGGTGGAATGCTTCAGGATGCCAGAAGAAATCTTGATTCACTGAAGAAGACCATATCCTTCAAAGAGTTCAGCTGTGAGAATATTCCATATGAGGATGATCATTTTGATGTGGTGATAGCAAATCATATACTGTTTTACTGTGAGAATCCTGAGAATGCAGCTGCCGAGATAAGGCGTGTTCTTAAGCCGGGAGGTGTACTCTATGCAAGTACCTATGGCAGCAGGCATATGAAGGAGATTACGGAACTTGTAAAGGGATTTGATGACAGGATAGATCTTGCTGCAAGGGAATTGTACCACATTTTCGGACTGGATAATGGAGCGGATATACTGGAAACGAGTTTTGAGAATGTGGAAAAGGTAATCTATGATGATGCACTGCTGGTTGATAAGGCAGAGCCTCTTCTTGAATATATAATGTCGTGCCATGGTAATCAGAATCAGTATATCATTGACCGATATAAGGAATTCAGATCCTTCGTTGAGAAGAAGGTCAGCAGGGACAAGGGCTTCAGGATCACGAAAGAAGCGGGATATTTCAAGGCATATTAAGGCTTGTTCCGGGGTGATTAATTAAAAAATAATGAATTTTGAAAAAAGTACTTGCGCATGACGTTACGTCACCCATTATAGTGGCCTCAGAACCAATAATCGGTACTGACATAAGATAACTCAGTACCGGACATTTATGAAAGGAGTCATACTATGACAATTATAGTTACAGGTGGTGCAGGTTTCATCGGCAGTAATTTCGTATTTCATATGTTAAATAAGTATCCTGATTACAGAATCGTATGTTTAGACTGTCTTACATACGCAGGTAATCTTTCAACACTTGCACCTGTTATGGACAATCCGAACTTCAGATTTGTAAAGGAAAGCATCACAGACAGAGCAGCAGTAGAAAAGCTTTTTGAGGAAGAGCATCCGGATATGGTTGTAAACTTCGCTGCAGAGAGCCATGTTGACCGTTCTATCGAGAACCCAAGCATCTTCCTTGAGACAAATATCATCGGTACATCAGTACTTATGGATGCTTGTAGAAAGTACGGAATTAAGAGATATCATCAGGTATCTACAGATGAGGTTTATGGAGACCTTCCGCTTGACAGACCTGACCTCTTCTTCACAGAGGAGACACCTATTCACACAAGCAGCCCATACAGCTCATCAAAGGCGGGAGCAGATCTTCTTGTTCTTGCATATCACAGAACATTTGGTCTTCCGGTATCTATCAGCCGCTGCTCAAATAACTATGGACCATATCATTTCCCTGAGAAGCTTATTCCTCTCATGATCATCAATGCACTTCATGATAAGCCGCTTCCTGTATATGGTGAAGGTCTTAACGTAAGAGACTGGCTGTATGTTGAGGATCACTGCAAGGCAATCGACCTTGTTATCCATAACGGAAGAGTTGGTGAGGTTTACAACATCGGTGGTCATAATGAGATGAAGAACATCGACATCGTTAAGCTTATCTGTAAGGAACTTGGAAAGCCTGAAAGCCTTATCACATATGTTGCTGACCGTAAGGGCCACGATATGAGATACGCTATCGACCCTACAAAGATCCATAACGAGCTCGGATGGCTTCCTGAGACAATGTTTGCAGATGGTATCAAGAAGACTATTAAGTGGTATCTTGATAATCAGGAATGGTGGGAGCCGATCATCTCAGGTGAGTATCAGAATTACTACGAGAAGATGTACGGAAACCGCTAATTGATAGATTAAGTTAATACTCTGGTTTAAGGACCGGCAGATTGCAAAATCTGCCGGTTTTTTTCGCTGTTTTGCACATATAAATTCGTTATATTTTATATATGATTTGAATCTTAATCTGATATAATTACTTAATCAATAGAATTACCATGGAGTACCATAAATGAACAGAGTCCAAAGGGGTTTCTGGACCCTCAGATACACACTTATTAATGCGCTCTATTTTGCAGCGTTCTGCACCATTCATGCAATGGCTGCAGTTTATCTTTTAGCAAACGGATTCACCAATACAGAGGTGGGTATCCTTCTTGCGGTAGCAAATATCACTTCAGCCCTATGCCAGCCTATTATTGCGGGCATTATAGATAAGCCGGGATGGCTTACTAATCGGCGATTTATAATCATAGCAGTTACAATTATTCTTATCGGATCCGCATCACTTATGTTTTTGAAAGAAAACAAAGTGATGGTATTCATCATCTATGTGATCATCTATATGATTCAGTTTGCATATCAGCCGGTCATGACAGCACTGTACTTTGAGTATAAGAAAGCAGGCTGCAATATTTTCTACGGACTTGCAAGAGGACTGGGTTCTGCCAGCTTTGCCGTGACATCAGCTATTATGGGCCGTCTTATCGAGAAGCAGGGTGTTGGAATATTGCAGGTGATCAATATAATCACCATGGCGCTTTCAGTGCTGGTGGTATTTACCTTTAAGAAACCGGAAGGCGCAGAGGTTGAAGAAACTGAGAAAAAGACAGATGCATCCGGGGAAGAGGCACATAACAATATCATGGATTTTGCACGTACATATCCTGCATTTATGATATTTCTGCTTGCTACCATATGCTTTTACTTTGCCCATAACATGATCAATGATTTTATGATACAGATCATCAGAAATCTGGGCGGAGGAGAGAAGGAACTCGGATATTCGAATTTCCTGCAGGCTATCCTGGAGCTGCCCGTCATGGCACTTATAGGAATAGTGATGAAGAAGATTTCGTCAGGAAAGATGCTGATATTATCAGGCACTGCATTTTTTATAAAGATACTTATCTTAGTCTTTGCCACAAATATGGTAATGATGTATCTGAGTCAGTCTATGCAGCTTTTTGCTTATGCGGTTTATATACCGGCAGTAGCATACTATGTAAATGAAACTATGAGCGACTCTGATCAGGTTAAGGGACAGGCCTATGTAACAAGTGCCATAACCATAGGCGGTGTATTCTCCAATCTGATCAGCGGCGTTATATTAGATCACCTGGGAATCAGAATAATGCTTATTACCGGAACGGCTGTATGTGCTGTTGGTGTATTTATAGCAGTTTATGCCCTGGGAAGAAGAGCATCAAAGGCAACAAAGGAGAAACAGTAATGGATGAGAAGTATTATGAAAAGCCGATCGAGATAAAGGATGATTCATACAGATATGATTCATTTGAGAATGGAGAGGTTCTGTTTGGTAAGAAGGGACGTCTTCCTGCTATGGGCTGGAACAGCTGGAATGCCTTCGGCAGCGGAAACACAGAAGCACTTACAAAGATTATGGCAGATAAGTTAGTGGAGCTTGGACTGGATAAGCTGGGATATCAGTATGTCATTCTGGATGACGGATGTTATGCGGCTCAGCGTGTGGATGGACATCTCACAGGTGATCCGGTAAAGTTCCCTGGAGATTTTGGCGATCTTTCTGATTATATCCACGGTAAGGGCCTTAAGTTCGGTATGTATAACGATATCGGTTCAAAACTCTGCTCAGGTCTTGAGGTAGGAACCTGCGGATATGAGGATGTGGATACTGCAGATTATATCAAGTGGGGCGTAGATTTTATCAAGGTTGATAACTGCTATAACGTATGGGATAACGCTACATTTTCCAATCCTGAAAATGCAAGGTTTACCTTTGCACCTGCCATCAAGGGTATTAAGGTATGCAGAGCAGGAGATGAAGGCGGACTTATAGCTGAACTTTCAGCTGTGAAGGACGGTGTTATAACAGGAAACAGAGCATACGTTGAAGGCGATTACGTAGTGGGAATCGGAACCTTTGACGGAACAGCACCGGATAGTTCCCCTGTTGGATGCCTGAGCAGTGAGCTGCATTTTAATGTAAATATAGATGAAGCAGGAGAATACAACCTTTTCGTTGATTATCGCGGCGGCAGCAGCGAGGGAGTAGGTCAGTGGCTTCAGGTGGCTGTAGAAAATGGTGACTCCGTGGAGTATTTCCATGATGACTTTATAGAGCCGGTACCTGTACGAATACGTCTCGGAAAGGGCAGCAACCTTATCCGTCTGATGAACCACAGACGTCAGGAGAATACTCTCTTATCTTATGCAAAGATTCAGGAGCATTTTAATAAGGTGGCACCTGATAATGATATTATCTTTTCTATCTGTGAATGGGGTAAGACACAGCCGCAGAACTGGGGATACAAGGTAGGTGATTACTGGAGAATCCTGAATGATATCACCTTCCAGGTCGGAGCAGACGGAGATCCGGGACATGGTGTCTGGGAGGGCGCTTATACAACAAGCGTAACTGCTCAGTATAATAAGGCAGTCATCATGGATGAGTTCGCTGGTCTTGATAAGGGCTGGAATGACCCGGATATGCTTATGATCGGAATGGACGGACTTAACAATACGATGTGCCAGACTCATATGGCTATGTGGTGTATGCTGAATGCACCTCTTATGCTGGGCCTTGACTTAAGACGTGTTGAGAAGGATGACGAGATATATAAGATAATCAGCAACAAGGATCTTATAGCACTCAATCAGGATAGTCTGGGAATTCAGGCTAAGAGAATCTTTACCACAAAGGCAGTGGCTCCTGATACAGCTTATGTCAGAGATAATGACAGAATAGATGTACTTGCCAAGCCGCTTAGTGACGGAAGTATAGCACTGTCCTTTATCAATGTCAGTATGGCCGACAGAGAAAATGGTGTAACTATAGACTGTGCACTGATAGAAAATTATCTTAAGAATAAAATGGTTGATCCGGAAGGCTTCTTTGCAGCATCCGGTTATGAAGTTACAGATCTTTGGACAGGAGAGAAGAGTGAGGTTCAGGCAGAGACAGACTCACGTCGTGGAACAAGCTTCTCAAGCGGAGCACTGAAGGCCTGTGGCAATCTTACAATAAAGGTAAAACCGATCAGATAATATGGTAACAGTACGGAAATTTTTGAAGAGACTTCTTGAAGAGAAACCTGAAGAATCAGGGGAGACGGTTGATGCTGAGCTGGACTGTCGGCTTCAGCAGGCAAGACAGCTGGGCTGGGTAGAAGATCAGGACATTCATTCGCTGGAGGAGGCGATAGACAGAAGAACGGCAGCCCGGATTCTTCATATGTACAGACGTAAGGTGCTGGGGATCAGCGATGTGCCTGATATATCTCCGGCTTATAACTTAAGGGATCTTTTTGACTGCAGAGTATGTGCGAATCATATTGCGCAGGTGGTACTGCAGGGAGTTATGGAACCGGTACAGGTTGGAGATATGACCATATTTGATGTTTATAGAAAGCTGACGGAAGAGGAAGCTGAGATTTATATAGATCGGGCGGGGAGATACGATGGACGTAAATAAGATATCATTTGATAAGCCGGCGGGCGACTGGAATGAGGCGCTTCCATTAGGAAATGGACGTCTTGGCGGAATGTTTTTTGGAAATCCATATATCGAGCGTATTCAGCTCAATGAGGACAGCGTCTGGTTTGGTGGAAAGCAGGACAGGCTTAATCCCTCTGCAAAGGAAAAGCTTCCGGAGATAAGGCGTCTTATCTTTGAGGGACGCATCAGGGAAGCAGAGGAGCTATGCTGCTTTGCCCTTTCGGGAACACCGGAAGAACAGAGACATTATGAATGTCTGGGCAATTTATATATAGAGTTTATGGGACGTGAGACTGAGTACAGCGATTATGAGAGATGTCTTGATATAAGCCGTGCCGTAGCTGATATGTCCTTTACTATGAATGGAGTAAGATATACCCGTGAGGTCATTACCAGCTATCCAAAGAATGTAATGGCTGTTCATCTTACAGCTGATAAGCCGGGAAGCCTGAACTTCCACGCACAGCTGGGACGAGGCTTTGCTCCATGGGAGAATCTTCCATATGAGATGCTGTCTATAAGACGACAGAACTATAATCATTATGTGGATAGTATCAAGGCACTGCCCGGTAATATCCAGATTATGGAAGCAACCAGCGGCGGTAAGGGAAGCATAAGCTCAGCCACAGCTATAAAGGTTATTCCTACAGGCGGAACTGTAGAGAATATCGGAAATACAGCTATCGTTCGAGGAGCGGACGAGGCACTGATACTTCTTGCGGCTGATACAACCTTCCGTGAGGATGATCCGGCTGACACAGTAGTTAAAAGACTGAGCAGTGTGGCAGAGTGCAGCTGGGAAGAAATCCTGGAGGAACATATCAGGGATTATCAGTCACTATTTAACAGGGTGACACTGGATATAGAAGGTCAGGAGAAGATAGTACGTTTCTTCCAGTTTGGAAGATATCTTCTTATCGCAAGTTCCAGGGAAGGCTCTCTTCCTGCAAATCTTCAGGGAATCTGGAATCAGGATTATACTCCGGTATGGGGAAGTAAATATACTATCAACATAAATGCAGAGATGAACTATTGGCCGGCACTTGTTACGAATCTGGCCGAGTGTACTGAACCACTTATCTCACTTATTGAAAGAGTCAGGGAAAGCGGTAAGAGAACAGCAGCTGATATGTATGGCTGCAACGGATTTATGGCTCATCATAATACGGATATCTGGGCTGATACATGTCCACAGGATGTATGTCTGTCCTCGAGCTACTGGGTTATGGGAGGGGCATGGCTGTCACTTCATATCTGGGAACAGTATCTCTTTACACAGGACAGGGATTTCCTTAATGCAAAGTATGAGATCATGAGAGATGCAGCTATATTCGTAATGGACTACCTTGTACCGGATGGGGAATGGCTGGTTACATGTCCTACCCTTTCACCGGAAAACACCTACATCCTGCCAAATGGAGAAAAGGGTGTAATCTGCAAGGGGGCATCTATGGATAATCAGATCATCCGCGAACTTCTGAATGCCTGCATAGAGGCTGAGAAGGTGCTTGGAATAGATTCTGAGGCAGACAGTATATCTGCCAGAGCTATAGAAACATTAAAGCATATCAAGCCGGATTCTGTAGGAAAATACGGTCAGATCATGGAATGGAATGAGGATTATGAAGAAGAGGAACCGGGACACAGACATATATCCCAGCTCTTTGCACTGTATCCGGGTTCACAGATTACCAGGGATAAGACTCCGGAGCTTTTTGCTGCCGCCCGTAAGACCATTGACAGAAGGCTTTCCTTCGGAGGCGGACATTCAGGCTGGAGCAGAGCCTGGATCATAAATATGTATGCGAGACTTGGCGAGGGTGATCTTGCTCATAAGAATATTGAAAAGCTGATAGATGAACAGACTCTTCCGAATCTGTTCGATAATCATCCGCCATTCCAGATAGACGGAAACTTCGGATGTACAGCCGGAATAGCTGAAATGCTGGTACAGAGTCATGAGGATGAGGTAAGACTTCTCCCTGCACTTCCGTCCTGCTGGAGGAAGGGAAGAGTAACCGGACTGAGACTTCGCGGAGGCAGAATAATAAAGTGCCTTGAATGGGAAGACGGTGCTGTTACAAAAGTTGAATATGAATAAAAATACTACCGAAATGGGATGCATTTACTGTATCCCATTTTTTTATTTTTAGATACATTTGTATACATTCGGATACAACTTAGAAACAACTTTTTGGCATAATAGCTTCGACAATAAGAGTAATATGCGCTGTTGGGGTAATCAATTATGAAGAACAAGAGACGATACAGTCTGCTTCTTATAATTTTAATAATGTCACTCACCGGATGTTCTCTTGAGAAGGAGAGGCCGCTGGTCAGAGTTCCGGAGGAGTCGGATCAGGAAACTGAGTTTTCCATGGCCTATGTTCAGAAGGGTGATCTGGTATACGGAATAGAGGAAGAGCTTCAGCTGGATAATTATAAGGAGAAGTCCTATGGCTTTGAAGTAAAGCGTATGGATGCCACCATGCTGGAGGATATAGAATTTGATCAGCTCTTTGTAAATGTGGGAGATACGGTAAAGGCCGGCGATGTACTGATAAGACTCCGCTCACAGTCATTAGAGGACAGTATAAAGCAGTATGAGGAGCAGAAGGAAAGAGCAGAAATAGATATAAAGCATCTGAGAAACAGAAGTGCCATTAACCCTGATGAAGATAATTCAGGAGCAATCAACAGATGCGAAGAAACCATAAAGGTTGCAAACGGATATCTGGCAGAGCTGGAAGAAAAGAAAGCGTCTCTCAGCATATATGCAGAGGAAGACGGAAAGGTAATAAATGTTTCGGACAGAGCCATAAGCGGAGTTCTTTCAAGCACAGATAATCTTATAACAATCGCATCGGGAGACGATACTTACTTTCTGGAAACAAAGGAGAGCACAACCCTTAAAGAGGGAGATGTGGTACAGGCATACAGTTATATAGTTTCGTATGATGCAAAGGTTGAAAAGGTAGAAAAAAGTTCGGCGGGTTCAAAGATATACTTTAAGATCATCAATTCTGGGGAAGAGATGACTATAGAAAGAGGACTGAAGGTTACAGTAGCAGAAGAAGTAAAAAAGGATGTGCTCCATGTACCTGCTAAATGCATCAAAGAGAACGATGGACATTACTACGCATTTGTTCTTGATGAGCATGGGGCAAGAGTAGCGAGAGAAGTTGAGACAGATGGCATTCTGGGCGAGGATATCATCATTAGGGAAGGACTAAGCGAAGGCGATGAGATTTTGGCTAAGTAGTGCTCATGGCGAGCGTCGTAAAAACAGAATAACAGCAATAGTTCTTTCGGCGGCTGTGATGCTTACATCTCTTACGGGATGCGGAGCCCGAAAGGGTTATGACGCTCCGGAGCTTATCGCACCTGTGTCAGTTTCCAGGATATTCAGAAATCCTGAGATGCGTGACCTGAAGGATGTTAAGTATTATGAGGGCGTTGTGGTTCCGACTGCATATCCGGTCTTCTATGATAAATTCATGACGGTGAAAGAGGTTAAGGTTAAGATCGGTGATTATGTTGAAGAAGGAGATGTGATCGCTGTGGGAGAATCCGTCAGCCAGGGCATGGGATACAGTGAAGGTACCGACGGAAGTGAAGGAGTGGGCATCCAGAGAAAGATAGATGATCTTCTGATAGAACTTCAGAATTATAACCGCATGGAAGCTGTAGAGAATGGGGATGAAGAAGGAGTAAAAAGAGCTGATACGAATATTGCGCTTGCGGTAGAGGATAAGCGTTATAACGATGAAGTAGCTTCTTACGAAGCAGCAAAGAGCAAGGCTGAGAAAGATAAGTATTCAGCAAGCCAGGGAAATGCAACTCTTGTAGCTGATCATTCGGGATACATTACATTTTTAAAAGATATAAGTGTTAATGATGTGGCAAAGCCTTATGAAAATGTGGTTGTCATATCGGATATGGATGATCTTTATATAGAGTGTTCAAATGTAAATGCAACCAAAAACCAGGTAAAGGATTATGAAGAGCATTACACGTATATAGATGGTGAGAAGGTTGATATCACAGAGATTGAGTATTCCCAGCAGGTGCTCAGCCTGGCAGAAGTTACAGGCAATCCGCTGCCGCTCAGATACAGAGTAAGCAGAGAACTTAAGGCGGGAGATAATTACCTTCTGGTATTTAAGGATACGATCGCAGAAAACGTACTTACAGTTGGAGCCGGCGCAGTATCCTATCATGGAATGAATAAATATGTCTATGTCAGAAAAGAAGGAGAAGATGTAGAAAAGAGAAATGTCGAGGTCGGTCATACTGATGGAAAGTATGTGGAGATAACTTACGGACTTACATTAGAGGATGATATCTGTTATCCACTGGGAGAGTACTATCCTCAGTACTACAAGGAAGTTGAAGTAGGAACAGGGGATGTAAGTAAAGAACAGACCAGCAGTTTTATTCTGGGAAAGAATTCACATGTTAAGGGTTATTACAATGATTTCCCGGGAAAGATTGAAGAAGTTAATGTAAAGATGAATCAGGAAGTTAAGAAGGGAGATCTGCTGTTTTCTTATGCAACGGAAAATGGAAGAGCAAAACTTGGAGAGCTTGAGCAGAACATTATAACACTTAAGAAAAATCATAATGACACTATTAAGATGTTTAATGATATGAAGAATCCGGAGGAACCGGAGGAGACACCGGCACCTGAACCGGAGGTAATAAAGGACACACAGATAGGAACAGCAACAGCCACAGATGCATCAGCGACGGATGCTTATAAATATATTATTCCGACAGCTCCGGCAGCTCCTGAGATTACGGACATACCGGAAACCCCACAATATATACCAAGATATGTGGAAGAAAAGAAGAATCTGAATCTCACAATAATCGATTACAGAATACAGCTTGAAAATCTGACCTTTAATACAAGTCTTGCAAGACTGGAAAAACAATATTCAGCGATCAGTGAGAATAATAATGGTGATGGAGTTATCAGTGTATATGCAGAGTCTGACGGAATAGTAAAAAATATAGATAAGGATGCATTCTCCGGCAGTGTCTATAAGAGCAGATCACATATACTCTCCGTTGTTGAAGAAGGGGTGGACGAAACTCTGGTTCAGATGAGAGAGATGAAGACATCTCAGTTCGGAGGAGGAGATGATTCAGATCCGAGTGCACCATTTAAGTCAGCGCAGCTTGGAAGAGAATTGGAAATAACCATAGAAGATAAAACCTTTGGAGGAAGATGCATAGGTGTAAATGGTGCAGAAAAATCAGTATATCTCGCAGAGAGAGCGGGTAATCCTGTATTTACAACCTGTACCGCCGGAGCTGAATACAGAGATCAGTTCTATGCGGAATTTGATGAAGAAATAGATTATGAAAAGGCACTTAAGGAAAAGAGCGATGTCCTTGTTAAGTTCAAGTCTACGGAGCTGAAGGGAGTTCCGGTATTGGACAAGGGAGTAATCTATTCGGAATATAATGAGAATAAACCGATTGATTATGTATGGGTGCTTGAGAACGGCACACTTACAAAGAGATATATTCAGGCTATACCATCTGGTGATGTGTATATAATCATCGATGGAGTAGAGATAGGCGATAAGATCATAAGAGAAACGACAACTGTGGTGGAGGATTAGTAATGCTTCAGTTTATAAGCAAAAAACTGAAAAATCAAAAGCTGCTTAATGGATGTCTGTTCTTCGGAATAGTTATCCTTATAGCAATGTTTTCTCTTATACCTATGTTTGAGAGAGGTGCCCTCGATGATGTTATCATCTATAATTTTGAAACAAAGGGAGTAGAGGAAGCGAGATTTCCGGCAACTATTCAGACCTCCGGTAAAATCTATACAGAAGAAGCAAAGAGTATAGCTGAAGTAAATGCCGTAATTGATGAAACCACATCGAAGTGGAACAGATATTTTGAAATCCCTGTTCTCAGTACAGAAAAGATAATTACTATCTCTGCAGGAAGAATAGAACCTGATATGGCAGGTGAAAGAGGTACTATTCAGACCGGTATCTTTAATGATATGGATAAGAATCTGAAGCTTATCGATATCGATGAGGATTATAAAGAGGAACCGGGAGTTCTTCCCTGCTATATGTCCAAATATACAATGGAAGATAAGAACCTGAGTGTTGGAGAAACACTGGAACTTACGGCCATGGAGAACGACAAGGGCGAAACTCCGAAGCTCAGGATAATCGGTATAGCAGAACCATGTGATAATGGTGATTATTATTGGTATGATTCGCTGAGAAAGAATAAAGAGATGCTTATTCTGAGAGAAGAATATCTCGATAAGATGATTGCAGAATACGGCGTAGAAAGTGTTTCTTATGAAGTATATGAAATGCTTGACTACAGAGCCATAGACAGCAGCAACATTAAGGCAACAAACAGTTATCTGTCACAGTTCGGAAGCCTTGATATGCAGTTTAAGTCAAACTTTGACGGCATCCTGGACGATTACATGGAAACGGCAAAGCAGGTAAAGGTTACGGTTTTGTCGATTCTGTTTCCGCTCTTTGCACTGATCCTTATATTCATATATATGATCTCAGACAGAATAAGAGTTGCAGAAGAGGGAGAGATTAATGTACTTCGAAGCAGAGGTATATCGAGATTTACGATCATAAGACAGTATATACTTCAGTCTTTTATCATAACCCTTGCGGCGGTGATTCCGGGTGTTATGCTTGGATACTTCATGTGCAAGGCCGGAGCAGCTTCGGTAGACTTTTTATCCTTTAAGTGGAAGCCTACTCCATCCTATACTTTAAGACCGGAACTTCTGTTATATGTGGCAGCTGCATTTCCTGTGGCAATGATCATATGTATCATACCTATTATCAAAGCATCAAAGAATACCATCCTTTCGAACCGTGGTAAAAAGTCCGGTACAGGAAAGAACAGTTTTATAGAAAAGTATTACATCGATATCATACTTGTAGCAGTATCCTGTTATCTTTTATACAACTACAACAGACAGAAGGACGTGATGGTAGCAGAGATACTTTCCGGAAAGGTTGCGGATCCGATGTGTCTTATCGATTCGGAACTGTTCACCTTTGGCGCTGCATTTCTTATGATAAGACTCTCAAGACTTATCATAACTGCAATTTATAAAGCAGGTCAGAAGAAGTGGAAGCCGGCAACGCTGGCGGCATTTCTGGAGGTTATAAGAACAAGAAGAAAGTCATGGGTTATATCGGTATTTCTTATCATAACCATTGCGATGGGTATCTATAACGCCAATCTTGCCAAGACCGTGAACAGGAATAAGAGAGAAAGACTGGTAAATAATATCGGTGCAGAAGCGGTTCTTTCTCCGGCCTGCAGACTGGTAGCCGAGTCTGAGAGTAAGGGCGGCGGATGGTCGCTTTTAGGAATGGACTACAGCGAACTCACAAAGATGAAGGATGAAGGTCTTGTGGACCGAATGACAAAGGTTTATAGGACTGAAAAGCTGAGTGCAGTAACTCATAAGGGAAAAGCTAAAGATGTTCTTCTTATGGGAATAGATACAAAGGAATTCGGAGAGACCGCTGTATTTGATGAAATGCTTAATGATCATCATTGGTATAAGGATCTGAATGAGCTGGCGATGATATCAAATGGTGTAATAATCTCCAGTAATATGGCAGAGAAATTTGATCTTGCAGTGGGTGATTCCATAGAACTTAAACTTGAGTCTCCTCTCAGTGATGATACGTCAGGAATAATATATTCCCTTGACTTTCAGGTTGTAGGAATAGTTGATGCCTTCCCGGGATATAACAGATATTTCTACAATGAAGAAGATGAGAAGACCATGATGCAGGAAAGATATCTTGTGGTTGTTAATTCAGCAACGCTTACCATAGCCTATGGGGAGATTCCTCCGGAAGTATGGATAGATATGAGTGAGGATGTGACAATCGATGATATTGCTGCATATCTTGACAGTCAGGAGATTAAGTTCAATAAGCTTATCGGAATGGATGATGAGATAGATAAGGTATTCAGTTCAGCGGTCCTTCTTATCACCAACGGACTTTTCAATATAAGTTTTATCGTATCCATGGTAATCTGTATGATAGGCTTCCTGATCTACTGGCTCACATCAATTCATGCAAGACAGATGTACTTCGGTGTATATCGTGCTATGGGACTTGGAATGAAGTCAGTGAACAGAATGCTGGTGAAGGAGCATGTGTTCAGCACCATGACATCACTTATATCCAGTGTGATAGTAGGTGCGCTTACCTCAGCATTCTTTATCAAGCTGTTAAGTCTGGTATATCTGCCGGATAAACACACGATACCATTAAAGATATATATGTCATATTCAGGATTCATAAGGATCGGAATTATGATGGCAGCAGTAATAATACTCTGCATGTTTATAATAGTCAGATTCATAAAGAGACTTAATATTACAGAAGCAATTAAGATGGGTGAAGAGTAGTAAGGAAGATGTCTGGAAAAGCGGACATTGTGTGGAGGTTAAGATGAGAAAAAGAAGAATTATGATCAGTCTGGTGCTTTCAGCAGGCATGCTGATGTGCAGCGGATGCGAGAAAAAGGCAGATACCGTTGAGGGCTATACAGAGAAGTCAACTGCTGCAGAATCGGGGGAAACTGCAGCAGATAAGAGTTCTGAAGATAACGGAAAATCAGAAGAAAAGAGTGCACCCGGAGAGACTGAAAGATGGTACGAGAGGATAGAGGGAACAGGAGACGGCTTTGAATATATAGACGCCGCAGTTTCTCTTAAAGATTACAGTGCACAGGAAATGAATGTCATAACGGTCGAATATGAGAAGTTTGATGCGGACTTTGCCAAGAAAATGTGTGATACGGTATTCGATAATGGAGAAGTTGAGGTCTATGATTATTCGAATAAGTCTAAGAAATTGTATGATGACGTGATAGAAGATTACAGCGAAGCACTTGAACTGTATGATATGTATGACGAGAAGGGGATAGATCAGGCATTTCAGTATGCACCGGATGAGTTTATGGCAAACGGATACTGGTCTCTCAGCGAAAATATTGAAAGGATGGACAGGTCTGTCATAGAAGAAGATTATAATGCTTTACTGAGTGAGAGAGAATCGGCACCGGAGAAAATTGAAAACGATTATTCCTATGGCGGATATCTTGGAAAAATAGATGGTGAAGAATTCTATATGATCTTTGGAAACAGAAATTATAATGAGTACTTAAATTCAATTGATACACTTCAGTATAATGGCCGTGTCGTGACTATTATGAGGAGAGATCTGGAGTCAGCTTTTGCAGGACACTCTATAGCTGAAATTATGGAAAAAGAAGGGGCTGATCCATCTGAGCTGGACCTGGTTTTAGAAGATGCATCATTTAAGATGAACAGCCTTATAGGCTCCAGCCCAATGCTTCAAAACATTGGCGGTGATACAGCCGATGATGAGAAGATGCTTGAACAGGCAGAGGAATTTCTGGGCAGACTGGGATATAATGATTATAGTTTTTGTGAGGATGAAATCGGAGAACTTATATGGAGCAATAAAATCGATGACGGTTTTATGTATGCCAATGGTTATAAGATGGTTTCATATATGCAGCAGATGAATGACGGAAAGAGGTATCGATTTGATATAAGTTCTTCCGGCATGGAAAGACTGGAACACTACGATCTTCAGATGCCGGTATATTCAGAGGATGGTGATACGCTGGACTATGATTCTTTCGTGGATGTCTATGTGAATGCAAATGGTGTCCTCGGATGTCAGATATACAATCCGGCAAGTGTGGTTAAGTCAGAGCCGGTGAAGAGCATAATAGATAGAGATACTGTTAAGGATATAGTAAGAGAAAGCGTGGATGATAAGGAATTATGGAATATTCCATACGGAAGAAAGGTTAATCTTTTCAATCTGGACAGCGCAAAACTTGTAAGCTTTCCGATCCGCTCAGATAAAGAGAAGGGAGAATATACCCTCGTTCCTTGTTATGTAATATATTCAAGGCTGATGGATGAATACGAAGTAAACTCAGGCTATATAATTCCTGCCAAGAGTGATGTAGATTCACCGTTTATCGTAATAAATGCATTAGATGGAAGCGTGGTAACTGTAGAGGATCAGCTCACTGATTATCCGGCAGGATGGGATAACGGAAATGTTGGATATACCAATTATGTTGCCGGTCAGTGGAAAAGGAATGAAAGAAATCCAAGACTTGGGAAAGTGGGACCTATAGGTTCAACAGAGGAATAGAAGGTAAGACTGAACAGAGGTACATAAGATGAAGGTGAAAAAGAATAAAGGATTAGCCGCAGCAGGACTTGCTGTATGCATGATACTGGGGAGCACCACAGGATGTGAGAAGCAGGCTGAAGTTGTAAGCGGTTATGAGGAAGTATCAACGGAAGGCACATCTGCTGAAGAAGGTAAGAAGACTGAAGAGAAAGATAGTAAAGATAATAAGTCACAGTCAGATAAGGGAAGCGAAAACAGTGCTGAACCGGAATACTGGACAGAGAAATTATCATGTTCTGACGGACCTTTTGAATCAGTAAATATCAAGGCAAAAATAAAGGATAACACAGGTGCTGCCGGAAGCATAATAACTGTAGAAACAGGGGACTATGATCAGGCCTTCATAGAGAGTACCTGTAAGCAGGTCTTTGGAGATAGTGTAGAGGTTTATGATTATTCAAATAAAACAAAGAGACTCTATGATTCAGAGATAGCTATGTATGAAGCTCTTAAAGCTATGTATCTTGATGAAAATGCAGGACTTATAATTGAAGCGCTGCCGGGAGAAGAGGAACCGGGACCGGATGCCTACGAAAATATGTTAAATAACGTGGATAAAGTTATAGCTGATCTGCAGAGTGAAAGAGATGCAGCACCTGATACTGTTGAAAATGATTACTCCTATGGAGGATATATAGGGGAGATAGAGGGTGCTTCCTACTATATGTATTTTGGCAACTGTAATCTGAATCAGTATGTTCAGGCACCATACAGCATGAATATGAATGGAAGACAGTGTACTATATTCAGAGAAAATCCTGGTGAGCTATACGATGGAATGTATGGCTGTTCATATGACTACATGCCTATAGAAGGAAATGCAAGTCCTATGGATGTTCCTGAAAATATAATATCCGAGGCGGAGAAGTTCGTCGAAGCAATCGGCTTCACTGATTATAAATATACTGACGATAAGTCATACGGATATGTTTATCGCAAGGGCGTGGATGGGGTTATAACCTATGGAACAGATCTTCCTTATACACAGTATTCAAAGGTTGGCCCGGATGATATTCAGAAGGGCTATACTGTAAAGTTTACATTTGATGGTATAGAGGACAGAGATATCAACTATGAGGCTGAACTCTTTAAGCTGAATGTATATGCAGATGATCTGGAGATAATGGATATTAATTCCTATATCACTGTAATGGTCACAGAAAAAGGTGATGTACTTGGCTGCCAGCTGGTCAATCCTATGAAGGTCATGAAAGAAGAGCAGACAGAAAAATTACTTACAACATATGACATAAAAGATATTATAATAGATAACGTAGATAATGCGGATGCATGGAATATTCCAAAGGATTTTTCTGCAGTAAATATTGAATTGAACCAGCTGAAACTTATAAACTTCCCGCTCAGATCCAGAGAAAATAAAGGTGAGTACACTTATGTTCCGGCCTACATACTCTATAATTCGGGCGATACAGATGCAGCTGCGAGAAATGTAATGGTAGAAGGTGCAGGCGGTGGTGTACAGATGACGACAGGACCATGTATGATAATAAATGCAGTGGACGGAAGTTTTATAAAGGTTCAGGATGAGCTGAGTGATCCTTTTGATGGTTATAAGAGAGGAAATGAAGGCTATAAGCTTTATGATAACGGCGGATGGGAGAGATATCAGATAATACGTGACCATATGAACAGATGGAACACTACTGATGACGAGGAATAATAACGATGATAAAAATACTTGTTGTTGAAGATGAAAAACCAATATCAGATCTTATAAGGCTCAATCTCCGAAAGGAAGGCTATGAATGTACGGCAGTCTATAACGGCCTTGATGCTATAGATATAGTGGATACGGAGCATTTCGACCTGGTTCTCCTGGATGTCATGCTTCCGGGAGCAGATGGCTTTGAAGTTATGGATTATATAAAACCACTTTCAATACCTGTTATTTTTATTACTGCAAGAGCTACGATAGATGATCGCCTTCATGGTCTTACTTCAGGAGCGGAGGACTATATGATAAAGCCCTTTGATCCGCTGGAGCTTATAGCCAGAGTAAATATCGTCCTGAGAAGATATGATAAGACAGAGAAGATTCTTACTCTGGGAGATCTTACGGTAAATACTGAAAGCAACGAAGTAATAAAAGCCGGAGAGCAGATTCGTCTCACCCCGAAGGAATATGAGATGCTGGTTCTCTTCCTCAGGAATAAGAATATAACTCTTTACAGAGATAAGATTTATGAAGAGGTCTGGGGCGGTGACTCAGATGCAGAAACAAGAACAGTTGATCTCCATGTACAGAGAATCAGAAAAAAGGTTGGACTAAAGAGCAATCTGGTTACAGTTTATAATATGGGTTACAAGCTCACGGAAAGGTAGCGGCAGCAGGGTATCAGACCCTCCGGCAGCAGGATAAGTATGAAGTTCAGATACAAGGTGCTTTTTGTAAACTTAATAATCCTGTCGATAATACTTGGTTGTACCGGGTATCTCTTCGTGTACAGAAATTACAAGCAGGCACTGGAATCAGAGCTTCGAAATGCAGCATCTGAAAACAACATGGTTAAGGCATCTCTGGAGTATGAGCTCCTTGAGATTCTTAATTCTCCTGACTACTCACTTAAGAAAGATGTAAGCAGAATTGCCAAGAGAGTAGATACAGGTATGCTTCTTTCAGGAAGTACACTTTATATAAAAATAGAAGATGAAGTAGTATATTCCGGAGACGGAAATGAAGCAGACATTCCGGCAGAACTTACCGATGTTGGCAGTAAGCGGTACATTTATCATGATAACGGTAAAGAGTACTATGTTTATATAAGCTCTCCGGGATACATCAATAAAGCAAATTTATATATCATTACACGTAAGGACATAACCGGTGTTTATACCCAGCTCAGTGACAATCTGAAGTTCCTTAAAACCATTTCTGTGGCAGTGCTTCTTCTGTCGGCACTTATCATGTATGTCATTACATATCTCCTTACAAGACCGCTTGAAAAACTGAATAAGATCACCACTCAGATATCCGGTGGAGATTATACAGTACGTGCAGATGTGAAGTCAGATGATGAAGTAGGCGAGCTGGCCGGCAACTTCAATGCCATGGCAGGTTCCGTGGAAGATCACGTGGAAGAACTGAAGGATATGGTTAAGCGCCGTGATCAGTTTGTTGCTGACTTTACCCATGAGATGAAAACTCCGATGACAACCATCATCGGTTATGCAGATTCTGTAAGGCATCTGGATCTTTCCGAGGAAGAGAAGGATATGTCGCTGGACTATATCTATACCGAGGGAAGAAGACTGGAGAATATGTCCCAGAAGCTTTTTGATCTGATATATCTGAAGGGCAATGATATCTTCATGGAAGAGATTGATGCAGAAGACCTGGGTCATCAGATAGTGCTTCACATGAAGCCTATCATGGATAGAAAAAATGTAAGTCTTAATACCGACTTTGAAGAAGGAACTGTATACGGTGATATAGAGCTTATAAAGACCGTCTTTATAAACCTTCTGGATAATGCAAGGAAGGCTTCGGATGAAGGCGCAGTTGTAAACTTTACAGGCCGTGTAAAGCCGGACGGGAAATACGAATTCCTTGTTGAGGACAGCGGAATCGGAATGGACGAAGAGACTAAGAAAAGACTCTTCGATGAATTCTTTATGGCAGATAAGTCGAGAACCAGAAAGGAAGGCGGTGCAGGCCTTGGAATGTCACTGGTTTCGATAATACTTAACAAGCATGAAGCAGATATCAGAGTTGAGAGTGAATTAGGTAAGGGAACACGGATCTATACCGAATGGAAGATGGAATCAGACGATGAAGAAACAGAAGACTGAAAAACAGAAGAATAAACATCCGGGAAGAAAGAAGAACCTTGCTCTTATGCTTCTCGCTATCCTTGCTGCGATGCTCTGTGTGATCATGCCGGGCAAAATGATGGACCGTCAGGCAAAAGCCCAGGCAGATGTATATATGGATGTTCCGGAGGAGTATTATCCGACATCATCCTATTATGAGGTTACCAAGGCTTCTTCAGAGAAGCTTTCTGAGTATCAGAAGAGACAGCTTATATCCGGACGGTGGGAGAGTGAGATCAGTGATGTGGATAAGGAATACTATGAGGATTCCGGTTATCACATCGAAGAGATGACCAAGAAACTTATAAATACGCTGGAGAGTAAGAATCTCTATCCTATAGGCATAGAGTCGGCGTATTCTGACTGGTATAACTGGAAATGCACCTATATGCAGGCGCTGGATACAAACTTCAGGAGTTATGCAGGTTTCTTCTGGAGAGTTGAGTTTACGCATTATGAAAATGCTGAGAAGCTTGTAGTATATATCACTCCTGAAGGAAGAATAATCGAGAGTATGTATTATTCAGAGAATGAAGGAAGAGAAAAAGATCTCAGCTTTTCAGATGAATTCAATGATGGTATGGTCCGGAGACTGGCGGGGCTGATGCTCGGAGATGGAATGGTTGTTCAGGATCTTACTAATTGCGCAAGTACAGAAAAGGATGAGGTATATAACTTTATCTTAGAAGATAGTCTCATCAAGAAAGAGGATGAGCTGTGGCAGGAGCTGAAGACAGAAAAGGGTATAGAAGAAGCTTCGGAAGAAAGTTCAGAAGAGACCTCGGAAGAAGTTATAGGAGAAGATGCTTCGGGGGATGATGAATATATGCTGATAAAAAAGATAACTGTAGCAGAACATGAATCTGATGACAGCGTACAGTACCTATTTTATATTTACCATGACGGCAGCAGGCTGATAGAAGGATTCCTGCCAATCGACTGATCAATCATAACGGATGTGTTAAGAGAATTTACAGGGGATATTATGGATACAGAGAACATTATACTTAGAGGAGAACATCTTACCAAGATATATCAGACCGGTAAGGCGGAACCCTTTGCTGCACTGGATGATGTAAGCATAGGGATAAAGAGAGCGGAGCTTACGATCCTAAAAGGACGAAGCGGCTCAGGTAAGACCACTCTCATAAATATGCTGAGTGCGCTGGATAAGCCTACCAGCGGAAGTGTGGTTATGGATGACACGGAACTTACCGAACTCAGTGCTGAGAAGATGGAGGAATTCAGGCGTGTTCATATGGGCTTTGTCTTTCAGTCAGTGGCGCTCTTCCCGATTATGACGGCATATGAGAATGTGGACTTCGCACTCAGACTGGCAGAATATGAGGGCGACAGAGATGAGAGAATCAAAGAGGTTATGACTCTCGTAGGAATAGAGGAACGTATGAGACATACACCTGAGGAGATGTCCGGAGGAGAGCAGCAGAGAGTTGCCATAGCCCGTGCCATAGCTCCAAGACCGGAAGTGCTCTTTGCAGATGAGCCGACAGGAGCTCTGGATACAGCAACCGGTATCAAGGTTGTGACGCTATTTAAGAAGCTTATTGAGAAAGAGGGACTCTCAATTGTCATGACAACCCATGACCCGGGACTTATGCAGATGGGCGACACAGTGTATGAGATGAGTGACGGTAAAGTGCTCGGCTGAGCGTCAGCTCATGGCGAGCATGCGGCGTGAGCCGCACGCATTCTGCGAGCAGAGCGAAGCAGAATCCAGATTGCACGAAGTGCAAGATGCTTCTTGAGAAGCAAGAAAGCGCCAAAAAAGTGCTCGGCTGATGAAAAGGATAGATGTTTATGGAAGATAAAAACGAAGTAATTGAAGAAAATCAGAGCACGGCTCCACATCATAATTACATGGTGGAGTGCGACGGCCTCGTTAAACTATATAAAACCAGTGAAGTAGAGGTTATGGCACTGCAGGGATTGGAGCTCTGCATAGAGAAGGGCGAGCTGATAGCCATCATCGGTAAATCAGGAAGTGGGAAGTCCACTCTGCTTAATATAATAGGAGCCTTAGAGCGCCAGTCGGCGGGAAAGATATTTATAGATGGTCAGGACCTGTCTCTTGCAACAGAGAAACAGCTTGAAGAACTGCGAAGACGTAAGATCGGATTCATATGGCAGAAGTCCTCCCAGAATCTTTTCCCATATATGACTGCGGTTGAGAACGTTGAGTCACAGCTCTATTATGAGAAAATCTCTAAGAAGGAAAGACGTAAAAGGGCTCTTGAACGATTAGAGGAAGTGGGCCTTGCAGATAAAGCTGATTCTTATCCGAAGGAAATGTCCGGAGGAGAGCAGCAGAGAGTTGCCATAGCAGCCGCTCTTATAAGAGATCCGGAGATACTTCTGGCGGATGAGCCTACAGGAGCGGTGGACTCAAAGACTTCTGACATGATACAGAATCTTTTCAGAAAGCTGAATAGGGAAAGAGGCATAACAGTAATCATAGTTACTCATGATATCAGCCTTGCCAATAAAGTTGACAGAGTGGTTATGATATCCGATGGCCGAGTTACAACAGAGAAGGTAATGAAGGAGAAGTACCGCGAAAAGATTGAATCCATGAACGAAGAGGGATTCGATATGTCATCAGCTCATGAGGAATATTCGGTACTGGATAAGGCGGGAAGACTGAAGCTTTCAGATGAGATCCGTGAACAGACGGGACTTAATTCGTCTCGTGTTAAGATTGAAGTTGTTGACGGCAAGGTTGTTATCAGCAGTGTTGGTAGTGATGAAGAGGATTAGATACAGCCTTGCGTATAATGCGAGATATCGGGTATAATACGCTTGTCTGCGCGTAACAGCAGGTAGTAATAGGAATAGGAAGATAGTGTTATGAAGATAATTGATATACTTAATAAGAGAGAGATGTCACTTTCCTTTGAGGTTTTTCCTCCAAAGAAAGAGAGTTCATTTGAAACTGTTGAAGCAACTACAGAAGAGATAGCTGCATGTCATCCGGCATTCATGAGTGTTACTTATGGTGCGGGCGGCGGAACCAGTAAGTATACCATGGAGATTGCTAAGAACATCATGGATAAATATAATGTTCCGACGCTGGCTCATCTTACCTGTGTATCTTCCAGCAGAGAAGCTGTTCATGAGAAGATAGAGCAGATGAAGCAGCTTGGCATAAAGAATGTAATGGCTCTTCGTGGAGATCTTACACCTGAGCTGGAGAAGACAGATCCATCAACCTGGGATTATAAGCATGCCACAGAGCTTGTTCGTGAACTTAAGGAAATGGGAGATTTCTGTGTAGGAGCAGCCTGCTATCCTGAGGTTCATCCGGACAGTGTTAATCAGAAGGATGATCTTACTCACATTAAGGAAAAGGTTGAGGCAGGTGCAGAATTCCTTACAACCCAGATGGTTTTCGATAATAATCTGTTCTACAACTTTATGTATAAGATAAGAGAGATAGGTGTTACAGTTCCTGTCATTCCGGGAATCATGCCTATCACAAATGCAAATCAGGTAGAGCGTGCCATAAAGCTTTCAGGCTCTTTTATGCCACAGAGATTTAAGAGTCTTGTGGATTATTTCGGAAATGATCCGGAAGCTATGAAGCAGGCCGGAATCGCTTATGCAACGGATCAGATAATCGATCTTTATGCCAACGGAATAACAAATGTTCATGTTTATTCCATGAATAAGCCGGACGTGGCCAAAACTATAATGGAGAATCTTTCTAACATACTTGGAAAGGACTTTAACAGATAATATGGATAAAGTTTATCAGGCTATGAAAGTCATAGCTAAGAGTAAGGGTGTGAAGGCATCCCCTCAGCATGATCTGTATAAAATGTATTCACCGGATTTCCTGAATGTTTTTTATTGGGAAGACTACGATAAAAAAGCACAGAAGCTTACTATGAAAATTGAGTATGAGGCTAAGTGTGATTATTTTGACCAGCTTAAACTATATATAGTTGAGCTTGATTCCACAACTAAGATCACAGATAAGGTCCGTGCAAACAGTGTGATAAAGGTGAGATCCCAGGTGGGTGAAGATTCTTTGGATTTTGACTGTGATGGCAGCGACGCGGCATACTCCAAAATATGTGAGACTACATTTTCACATATTGAAGAGTGGTATCAGAAGTTCTTCGTTGAAGTTAAAGAAAAGCATGGTGACCTTGAAAGCTTCTTCTTGGATAACAAGGAAGAATATCCTATGCAGGCGCTTCTTGTGTATATTCATCAGGATCAATATAAAGAGGCAGAAGCTTGTCTGGAAAATATTCCTAAGAAGCTTAACTCTTCCCGGATTGTTACACCGGGAAATGAAGAAGATAAGCAGAGACTTCTTGATTCCAATGCCGAAAACTTAGGAAATGTATATCTTAGAGATGATATGGACTGTATCATAGATTATATTACGGCAAAAATTATTGGTCTTGAATGGACTGAGGAAAGAGCAAAGTTTGGCCTCCTTAAAGAAGAAAGAGGCTGAATCTTAACATCTGCCACGTCTTAGTAATACCATGTCTGTGCTGTTTCCTGTTTATGTGCACGGATTGCAGCATATGTATAAAAACTCAATGTGAAAATAGAGAACATAATGCATACGAGCATATAAATAAATATAAAATTATCATTGTTATAGTCAAGATTGGCTTTTAAATCCATTGGTAAGGAAGTAACAGCGGTTATTATTGCGTAAAGATGGAATAACCAGAATTTAGGTATATTTCTATCAATAGCTCTGTTTTTAAAGAATATTACCAGATGAATGGCTACGATAGCTATTGAAAAGACAGCTTCCGAACAGGAGGTGGCTATAAGCATGGATTTATACTGATCATATGACCTGAAAGTCATTGATATTATATAACGTGAGGTCATGTTACAGATTATCAGGATAATGATTGCGATAATAGGCGCGTTTTTTGTTCCGTAGTTACGCTTTTCATATAACCACATCATAATATTTCTTGCAATATATAAAGCGAGTGTGATAAGGCCGACTAAGTTCATGAAACTGATGTAGCCGTCTTTGCGGAAGATATCCTGGCTTACGAGATTTTTAGAGCACAGATACTCTAATAGAAGGCGTATATTAGACAGACAGTTGCCGGTTCCAACCAGTAATGCCCATATACCCAGTATTCGCATTTCTCTTTTGGAACTGATGAGTATCAGAAAACCGCATACAAAAATATATACGATAACTACCGGTATACGAAGGTAGAATATATGTTTAACAAGTTCTATAACGCTTAATGATGCCATACAAAATCTCCTTGTAAAATGTGATACATATTATCATAATGATAATAACATACCATATATTCGTTGTCAATGGGAAATGTATGGATACCCGATCATCAGGAAAACTGGCTGAGTCTGCCTGATAATTCCTCATAGTATTTTATAACATCAGTATCATAAATATCGTTAAGAAGGTTTCGCGTGAGTACTTCCTCGGCGGGACCTTTTTTTATGATAGTTCCGTCCTTAAGAAGCAGGATGTTTTCCGCAAGAATAGCAGCGGTCCCGATATCGTGAAATACGGAGATCACTGTATTTGGATAAGTCTTTCCCGCGACTTCGGTGCTGTGCTTTGACCAGTCACGAAGATAGGATATAAGTTCTATATGATGTTTAAGATCAAGATGATTTGTAGGTTCATCCAGAAGTATTACAGGAGTTTCCTGAGCGATTGTTCTTGCCAGCATGACGCGCTGAAGCTGACCGCCGGAGAGTGAAGAAAGCTGAATATCCGTCAGCTCGGTAAGACCGGTGGTTTCGATGGCTTTATCAACAACCTCCTTGTCACGGGCAGAGCTTCTTCCCAGTCTCTCGCTGAGAGAATTGCCGGAGTGGGCATACCTTCCCAGCATGACAGCGTCATAGACACAGTAGGAGAAATACAGCGAAGTAAACTGCGGCATCATTGCAATATATCTGGCAAGTTCTTTTTTTGAAAGAGCAGAAAGCTCCTCATCCGGGACTGCTTCGATATGAATATGTCCTTCGTATGGAAGGATGCCTGCAAGAACTTTTAGGAGAGTGGTTTTTCCTGAACCATTTGGACCAAGAATGCCCCATATGCCGCCGCTTGTAAAGTCGGCCGATATATCCTGAAGTATGAAGTTGTTCTTTTCGTATCCCGCAGATACTTTGTCCAGACAAATATTCATGGCTGACTCACTTTCATTTTGTATCGCGCTTCTTAAAGAAGAGGATGATAAAGAATGGTGCACCGAGAAGGGCTGTAACAGCTCCTACCGGAATCTCTCTTGGGGAGAGAAGGGTTCTTGCTATCAGATCCATAACGGACATGAAGGCACCGCCAAAAAGAAAACTCATTGGTATTACAGCCTTGTGGCGGGCGCCGAAGATACGTCGTACCGCATGGGGTGCAACCAGATCTATAAAACCGATGGTTCCTGTAAATGCAACTGATACTCCTGTAAGAAGAGCTGTAAGCATAATAAGAAGTATTTTCTTATGCCTTGTATTTACACCTATGGACATGGCCTGATCATCACCGAAGGTCATTATATCCAGTTCTCTTGAAAAGAGCATGATGATAAATGTAACGATAATGCTTACCGGTATTATTATCAGAACATGGGACCAGTTTCTTGCGGAGAAGGATCCCATCATCCAGAAATATATCTGCTGGGAATGATCCGGGAAAAGCGCAGCAATAAGAGTAAGCATGGCGCTTACGAAAAGTGATATGACCATTCCTATAAGTATTATTGTATAGCTGTGGATATTCCGGTCAATCCTGCTTGAGAAAAGTATTACAAAGAATACGGTAAGCAGAGCAAAGACGAAACCTGTTAATGGAAGCAGGAAGCTTCTGAGGGCAAAGGACTGAATGCCGGATATTATGATAAGTGCAGCTCCTACGGCTGAACCGGATGAAACACCCATTGTATAAGATGAAGCAAGGGGATTCTGAAGAAGAGACTGCATAACAGCACCGCTGACAGCCAGGGCACCGCCTACAAAGAATGATACCAGAGCTCGTGGAACGCGGATGTTCCAGAATATTGATACGGTCATAGGCTCTATTCTGGCCGGAAGAGTGATTCCGAAGAGCTTATGCATAGTAATGTAAAGTGCATCAGGGAGCGCAACATAGACGCTCCCTATATTTATGCACATAATAAGTATAAATATGCAGATGATTAAAGACAGAATATACTTTTTCATGTTGATTCCTAAACTGATCTTTAATCCGCGAATATTTCTTACTGGAAGTAAGCGAACTGATCAGGATAAACTTTCTTACCCATTTCAATCATAGCGTCAACAACGTGATTGTTAGGCTGGTTACTTGATGTTGCATCTATATAATATACCTCATCGTTCTTAATTGCATTAACATTTTCCCAACCTGCACCTCCTTTGATTACATTTACTGCATCTTCGATGTAATCAACATTTGTAAGGATGACATCAGGATTCATAGCGATAGCTTCTTCTTCTGAGATTGAAACCCAGCCCTCCTGGTCACCTGTTACGTTCTCGGCACCGATAGCTGTTATCATTTCATCAAGATATGTACCCTTGCCGAAGGTGTAGATTGAAGGATATTCGGCACTTGGAAGTGAGATCATGAAGAGAACCTTCTTCTTATCTGTTACTGTGCTTCCTGCAGCATGAATCTCATCGATTGTACCTTTAAAAGTCTTGATAAGCTCATGAGCTTTATCTGATTCACCGACTGCGTCACCGATGAACTGAAGATCTTCAATGATCTCATTGAAAGAGTTGCTTGACGGAATGTCTGCTACACAGATTCCCGCATCTCTTGCAGGCTGGAATACATCTTCTCCTCCGAAAGAGCTCATTCCCGATGTGAAGATAATGTCCGGCTCAAGTGCAACGAGTGCTTCGTTGTCAGGGGACATCATATCGAACTGCTGAACATCGGTAGGAAGCTGCTCGATGTAAGCGTATGAGTTTGTATCGATAGCTACGATCTTATCTGCAAGTCCGAGGTCGATAAGAAAACGTGTTGTTGAAGGCGCCATAGATATGATCCTGTTAACTTCGTCAGGAATAACGATGTCGTTGCCTGATCTGTCCTGTGTCGGCTTATCTGAGATTGAAGCGTCGCTTGATGTAGCAGCCTCTGTAGTTGCTTCTGTTGCAGCTTCTGTAACTGCTTCTGTAGTTGCTTCGGTTGTAGCTTCTGTAACAGCTTCGGTTGCAGCTGCTGTAGTAGCTTCTTCAGTCTTTCCGCAGCCTGCGAGAAGTGAAACTGACATTACAGCGGCCAGTGTAAATGTGATAAATCTCTTTTTCATTTTAAATATCTCCTAAAATGTAAAATAGTTTTAGATTTCGGAAAGGGGTTATTTTTCCAAAATCCAGTACGATATAATAACACATTATTATAAAAAAATACAACATTGCAAGTTGAAACCGCAAAAATCGGGCATAATATAACATGAAATCAGTTGTCTGTATGGGATATTCATGATAAAATTTTTTTACAATATTTTTTATTTTGGGAGGAACCGGTTATGGCATGTTTTGTTGTTCCTGCCGCTGAAGCGGTTGTTACTACTATTGTTACTAAGGTTGTTAAGAGTAAAGAAAAGAAGGAAAACACTTCATCAGAGAAAAAGGTACCTTTCTCACACAAGCTCAGCTGGCTTAATACTATGCTTTGGGGAGGCTCAGCTCTTCTTGCATTTGAGCATGTATGGCATGGCGAGGTTGTTCCATGGTTCCCATTCCTTACGGCTATGAGTACTCCGGAGAGTGCTTCCGAGATGTTCCATGAGATGGCTACAAACGGTGTCTTTATGGCACTTCTGGTAACAGCTGTCTGGGGCGTGATGGTAGGTGTTTCTTCTGTGCTTGAGAAGAAGACAGAAGGAGAAACATCTGGAGAGAACGCATAGTTTGTGAATAGGGGGACATGATATGACTTTACTTATTACTGTATTTGCTGCAATTATCACTACTATTGTATGGTACAAGAAAGCTCCGACAGATGATATGGGGCTTGGAAAGCTTGCACTTATGTACTGGGGCGCTTCCCTTATGTGGATAGTAGATTCTGTGATGGAATATATAGAGGATGCTGAGGCATTCTTCAGTCCTGAGCCGATGGATATGCTTAATGATGCATTCCTTGGACTCTCAGTTGTGGCGCTTGGCCTTATCATATGGCTGGGAATGCTTATCATAAAGGATCCAAAGGGTATTGTTAAGGCAGCATTGATAAAGAAGTAGATATAAGGATTACGGTTCTGCTGTGTAACAGTGGAACCGTTTTTTTGATTTACGTTCCTGGCGGTGCGCATATTGAACGAGTCGTGTACGACCTTGGCGAGGTATGATATATGAAAACAAAAGCAAAGGAAATACTTGAGGCGGTAAGCCGTGGAGAAATGTCAGTAGATGATGCGCTTCTCCTTCTTAAGACAGAGCCCTTCAGTGATATAGGTTATGCCAAGATAGATAATCATAGAAAGATCAGACAGGGAATGGCAGAGGTAATCTATGGAGCAGGAAAGACTCCGGAACAGATATCCGGCATAATAGATGTAATGAAGGAAAACGGAGAAGGTATAGTTCTGATAACCAGGCTTTCTGCAGAGGCTTATCAGGAGGTAAGTCGGAAACATGATATACACTATTATGAAGATGCCCGTATCGGAATATTGGGAGAACTGCCAAAGCCGGACGGAATAGGAAGGGTTGTGGTTGCCACCGGAGGAACCAGTGATATTCCTGTTGCTGAGGAAGCCGCAATTACTGCAGAGTGTTATGGAAATGAAGTGGTCCGTCTCTATGATGTGGGTGTGGCCGGCCTGCACAGACTCCTGGCTCATCAGGAAGAGATAATGAGCGCGTCAGTCATAATAGCCATTGCAGGTATGGAAGGTGCACTGGCCAGTGTGATTGGAGGACTTGCAGATGCGCCTGTTATAGCAGTACCTACCAGTGTAGGATATGGGGCTGCTTTTGAAGGACTTTCAGCACTTCTTTCAATGCTGAACTCCTGTGCAAGCGGTGTGTCGGTTGTAAATATTGATAACGGATTTGGAGCAGGTTATCTTGCTTCAATGATCAATCATATGGAGGCGAAACTATGAAGACATTATATATAGATTGTGGAATGGGCGCTGCTGGAGATATGCTTACAGCTGCTCTGCTGGAGCTTCTTCCGGACAGGGAAGGCTTTGTGAAGAAACTGAATGAGATCGGAATACCGGGAGTGACCTATAGTCTGGAGAAGTCAGTTAAATGCGGCGTTACAGGAAGTCACATGACTGTCCTTGTGGATGGAGTCGAGGAAGAGTCCCATGATCATCATCATGATCATGACCACGATCATCATGACCACGATCACCATGACCACGATCATCATGACCACGATCACCATGATCACGAGCACCACAACCATGACCACCACCACGATCATGAACATCACCATCATCACAGCTCCATGCATGACATAGAGCATATAGTTAATGACCATATGAAGGTTTCAGATACGGTTAAGACCGCCGTGCTTGCGGTATATGGTCTTATAGCTGAGGCGGAGAGCCATGTTCACGGCGTTCCTGTGACTGAGATTCATTTTCATGAAGTGGGAACCATGGATGCACTGGCAGATGTGACTGCTGTAGCAATGCTGATGGAAGAAATCGGAGCAGACAAAGTAGTGGCTTCTCCTGTGCATGTGGGAAGCGGACAGGTAAGATGTGCACATGGAATACTTCCTGTACCGGCACCGGCAACAGCTTATATTCTTCAGGGTATTCCTTCCTATGGCGGAAGCATTCAGGGAGAACTATGTACTCCTACAGGTGCAGCACTGCTTAAGTACTTTGTGACTGAATTTGGCAGCCAGCCTGTTATGACGACTGAGAAGATCGGTTATGGTATGGGTAAGAAGGACTTTGAAGCTGCTAACTGCGTGAGAATCATGCTGGGTGAAACGGCAGCGGAGAACAAGAACAGATGTGGTGAAACGGAGAATGGTACGGAGCAGATGATAGAGCTCTCCTGTAACGTGGATGACATGACGGCTGAGGAGATAGGCTTTGCTACAGACAGAATCCTTTCAGGCGGAGCAAGGGAGGTCTATACAGTTGCTGTAGGAATGAAGAAGTCAAGACCGGGAACTCTTATCCGTGTTATCTGCAGTCCGGAAGAGAGGGATGAGATGATAAAACTCATCTATAAATATACAACAACCATCGGAGTCAGGGAGACTGTTACAAGAAGATATATTCTTGACAGAACGGTGGAAACCATAAATACCTCATATGGCAAGGTGCGTGTTAAGAAATCTTCAGGCTATGGAGTTGAAAGAACTAAGTACGAATATGAAGATATAGCAGAGATTGCCAGAGAGCAGGGAATCAGTCTTGATGATGTAAAAGCGGTTATAGAAACAGATCAGAGCTGAGAGGTTTTTCTTATGGAGTTATATGAAAAACGGGATAAGCTGGAAGCTTATATAAAAGAGAAGGGAAAGCTTGCCGTTGCCTTTTCCTACGGAGTCGATTCGACATATCTGCTTAAGGCGGCACATGACGTGCTGGGGGATGATGTGACAGCCATTATCGCAAGGCACGCTGCATTTCCGGAGACGGAATATCTGGGAGCAAAAAAATTTTGCGAAAAAGAGGGAATCGAGGCTATAATAATAGAACATGACATGCTGTCGATTCCTGAGGTATTAAGCAATCAGCCGGACAGATGCTATCACTGCAAGACTGCCCTTATGAGCGGCTTTCTGGAAAAGGCATATGAGAGAGGCATAGATACAGTTGCAGATGGAACCAATGCGGATGATGATTTCGGCGACCGGCCGGGCATGAGAGCACTGGAGGAGCTGGGGATAGTAAGCCCGCTTAGGGAAGCCGGACTTACGAAAGCTGATATAAGAATACTGTCGAAGGAGCTGGGCCTCCCAACCTGGGATAAACCATCCATGGCCTGCCTTGCGACCAGAATTCCTACAGGAACGGAACTCAGTGCTGAGACTATGAAAAGAATCGATGCGGCGGAGAAGTATATCCGCAGTCTCGGGTTCAGTCAGGTAAGAGTAAGAGCAAAAGAAGGAACTGCAAGGATAGAGATATATCCGTCAGAGTTCAGTAAGATGGCGCAGGAAGATACTGCTGAAAGGGTATCATCGGAGCTGCAGCGCCTTGGCTTCAGTCATGTAACCTTAGACCTAAAGGGGTATGCTGATGGAAGTAAACAGAAAAGAAGTTGAAAGATATCTGGGATACAGAGGGCTGACAACCATTGATGAGAAGATGCAGTCAGTGATAGAGGATTGCATCAGGGAGATGGAAGAGGCCATGACTCCGAGATGTATATATAAAACATTTCCTATAGAATGGGATGGTGAGTCCTGTGAATTCGCAGGAATCAGAGTGGAACCCGGAAATCTTACAAGGAATCTGAAGGGCTGCAAAGAGATAGTCATGCTGGCGGTGACCATTGGTCCGGGAGCGGACAGACTGGTGAAACGTTCGGAGATCAGGGATATGCTGAAAGCTTATACATATCAGGCGGTAGGAGCAGCTGCCGTGGAAGCCTGGTGTGATGAGGTAAATGAGCGTATAAAGCAGGAGGCTGCCGACAAGGAGCTGTATGCAAGACCGAGGTTTTCTCCGGGATATGGAGATTTTCCGCTGGAGGTTCAGAAGGATTTTGAGAGGATACTTGAAATGCCTAAGTCCATAGGTGTTTCACTTTCGGAGAGTCTTTTGATGACGCCTACTAAGTCTATTACAGCAGTCATTGGTCTTTCAGATAGGGCGACGGACTGCCACAGAGCAGGCTGTGAGGAATGCAACATGCATGAGACGTGTGAATACAGCAGAGCCTGAACTAATATATGAGGTAATATGGATATGAAAAAAGCATTAAGAGACAGATTGGGTAAAGAATGGCTGTTCTGTGACGGCGGAACGGGTACATTTCTCCAGGAGCATGGCCTTCAGGGAGGAGAGCTTCCGGAAACCTGGAATGTTACACATCCGGAGGTCATTCTTGAACTCTATGAGAGTTACCTTGCGGCAGGTGCCGATATATTTAATACGAATACATTTGGACTGAACAGCCTTAAGTTCCCAGGACGTATCGAGGAACTGATGGATGCAGCAGTCAGTCTCGCTAAGCAGGCACGTATAAATACAGGCAGAGAGGATGCTTATATAGCAATCGATATCGGACCTACAGGAAAGCTTCTTGAACCTATGGGTGATCTGAGCTTTGACAGAGCTGTAGAGCTTTTTGGTGAGGCAATGGCAGCCGGAGAAAAAGCAGGCGGTGACCTGGTTCTCATAGAGACCATGAGTGACAGCTACGAAGCAAAGGCGGCAGTACTTGCAGCTAAGGAATATACAAATCTTCCGGTTATAGTTACAACGGTTTATGACCAGAAAGGTAAACTCCTTACAGGTGGAAATGTAGATTCTACCGTAGCAATGCTGGAAGGACTCGGAGTAGATGCACTGGGAATGAACTGCGGAATGGGTCCTGACCTTATGATCCCTATGGTAGAAAGGATGGTAGAGGTTGCGTCAGTTCCTATAGTTATCAATCCAAATGCAGGACTTCCAAGAACCGAAGGAGATAAGACTGTATTCGATGTAACTCCTGAAGAGTTCTCAGACATAATGTGCAAGATTGCAGATATGGGTGTACAGGTTCTGGGCGGATGCTGCGGAACTACCCCTGAGCATATAAGACAGACTGCTGAAAAGGTAAGAAAAAGAGAGTTTCATCCTAATACGCCGAAGGATATCACAGTGATTACTTCCTTCTGCCAGGCAGTGGTATGTGATAAGAAGCCTATTATAATCGGTGAGAGAATCAATCCGACAGGTAAGAAGAGATTCAAGGAAGCTTTAAGAGAGAACGATATAGATTACATTTTATCTCAGGGACTGGAACAGGAGGATGCCGGTGCTGACATCCTGGATGTAAATGTAGGTCTTCCTGAGATTGATGAGCCGGCTATGATGCGTGAGGTTGTAACCAGACTTCAGGGTGTTACGGGACTTCCGCTTCAGCTGGATACAACAGACCCTGTGGCTCTTGAGCAGGGACTCAGATATTACAACGGTAAGGCTATGATCAATTCCGTTAACGGTAAGGAAGAGGTCATAAAGAGTGTTATGCCTATCGTTAAGAAGTACGGCGGAGTTCTTGTCGGTCTTGCTCTGGACGAAGATGGTATTCCTGAGACAGCTGACGGAAGAATCCGTGTGGCTGAGAAGATATATAAGGCGGCTGATGAGTATGG
>ONEC01000001.1 GCA_900316715.1 uncultured Eubacteriales bacterium | reverse complement strand
CAAGAGAACAGTTCTACAGCGGAACAGCTGACTGGTCCATTATAAAGGCGGTTAAGGAATCAGTAAGCATCCCTGTTATAGGTAATGGTGATATAACATCCGCTGAGGATGTCAAGAGAATGAAGGAAGAAACCGGCTGTGACAGCGTAATGGTAGCCAGAGCAGCCAAGGGTAATCCGTGGATATTCAGGGAAATCAAGGCGGGACTTGCAGGAGAAGAGATTCCACCGAGACCGACTCTGGAAGAGATCAAAGCCATGATGAAACGCCATATAGAACTCATGGTAAAACTTAAGGGCGAATATATAGGTGTACGTGAGATGCGTAAGCATATCGCCTGGTACACTGAAGGAATAAAGAACTCGGCAAGACTGAGAAGGCTGGTCTGCGCGGCAACCCATACGGAAGAACTGCTGCAGCTGGTCGAAGGATTGGGAGAAGAGCGTTAGAGCCTGTGTCCGGGCTTAACCAATTCTTCACTTGACTAAGTATGGCTGGGAGTCTATAATGCACATCGAAACAGGTGTGCATTTTTTTCGGTATATAATGGTAGAAAAATATGAAAAAAGGTACGATAGCTTCTGCTGTTGTTGTACTATCACTGATAATCGTCTGTGTGGTTTCAATTACGGGAAGCAAACTTGGTTCAAATGAATATGGACGTATGATAGCTGTTACGGCTCTCTATGAAGAACCGGCTACACAGTCAAGATACGAGAGAGTATCCTATGAGGATATGGAGAATAAACTGGTAAGTTCAGCGTATACTAAGGCGGACAATCCAACGACACCGGCTATAACCGCAACCGAGGAATCATCAGTAGATGATGAGCTGGCCGATAAGAACAAAGCTGCACTTATGGCGATAGTTGCTGCAGATCAGAATTCAAAAGCAGCTCTGGCAGCCAGTCGTCAGGAACAGTATCAGATCAATGAAATCAAAGAAGTCGATACAAGTACCAGTACAACCAGTGCATCAGCCAATGCGGGAACGACAACAACCTATGTCCTCCCTCAGGGAAATGCAGCGGTTACCACTCCGGTTCTTGCATCTCCGGGACAGACCGGAACCTATGCAGGACAGTTTGTTCTTACAGGATATTGTCCGTGTGCTATCTGTTGTGGAAAGACCAATGGTATTACAGCCTGCGGTACACTTGCTACAGCAAATCATACGATTGCAGCTGATTCACGATTCAGCTTTGGTACCAAGATGGTAATTAACGGCGTTGTTTACACCGTTGAAGACCGAGGAGGTGCTATCAAGGGTAACAGAATTGATATATTCTTCACTACCCACCAGGACGCGTTAAACTTCGGTCGTCAGACCGCTGATGTATATATAGTAGAGTAGGAGGCACCATGGGATTCTTATATAGAAGTACAAGAAATTCAGAAGAAACAGCAACAGCATCAGAGGCAATTCTTAAGGGACTTGCTAACGAAGGAGGACTCTTCGTACCTGATGAAATTCCGGCACTTGATGTAAGCTTTGAAGAGCTTTCAAAGATGAACTACCGTGAGGTGGCATTTGAAGTTATGAAGCTTATGCTCACAGATTTTACTGATGAGGAACTCAGATACTGCATCAACAGTGCTTATGATTCAAAGTTCGATAATGAACTTATCGTACCGGTTAAGTATCATCACGGTGCTTATATCATGGAGCTCTTCCATGGGAAGACTATTGCATTTAAGGATATGGCTCTTTCAATCCTTCCATATCTTATGACTACAGCTGCAAGAAAGAACAATATTTCTAACGAGATCGTTATTCTTACAGCAACATCAGGAGATACAGGTAAGGCTGCTCTTGCTGGTTTTGCAGATGTTCCGGGAACAAGAATCGCTGTATTCTATCCAAAGAACGGTGTAAGCCCTATTCAGGAAAAGCAGATGGTTACTGAAAGAGGTAAGAATACATTTGTAGCAGGAATCACAGGCAACTTCGATGACGCTCAGACAGGCGTTAAGCTTATGTTCCAGGACAAGGCTCTTGCAGAGGAGTTAAACAGCAAGGGATTCCAGTTCTCATCAGCTAACTCTATCAACATCGGACGTCTTGTTCCACAGATCGTTTACTATGTATATTCATATACAAGACTTATCGCCAGCGGAAAGATCAAGGCAGGAGATAAGATTAATGTAGTTGTTCCAACAGGTAACTTTGGTAATATCCTTGCTGCATACTATGCATCACTTATGGGTATGCCTGTTGACAGATTTATCTGTGCCTCTAACGACAACAAGGTTCTGTATGATTTCTTCACAACAGGAACATACGACAGAAACAGAGAGTTCATACTCACATCTTCACCTTCTATGGATATCCTTATCTCAAGCAACCTTGAGAGACTTATCTACAGAATTGCCGGAAACAGTGCAGAAGACAATGCTGAGTTCATGAAGCAGCTTTCTGAGACAGGAAGATACAAGATCACAGATCAGATGAAGAAGAATCTGTTCCACTTCTATGGCAACTTTGCAACAAGTGATGAAGTTGCTGAGACCATCAGAAAGGTCTATGAAGAGGATGGATATATCATTGATACACATACTGCAGTTGCAGTTAATGTATATGATAAGTTCAAGGAAGAGACAGGAGACAAGGATACTCCAACTCTTATCGCTTCTACAGCAAGCCCATATAAGTTTACAAGAAGCGTTATGACAGCTATTGATCCTGCATATGATGCAAAGGGTGACTTTGAACTTGTTGATGAACTTGCAAGACTGTCTGCAGTAACTATTCCTCAGGCTATCGAGGATATCAGAAGTGCTGAAGTACTTCACAAGACAGTATGTGATAAAGAAGATATGGAAAAAGTGGTTAAGGGATTCCTTGGAATCTAATCGGCCGCAACATTTGAATACAGCTGTTCATTTGTACCCTCCAGCGAATCAAAACCGGGACTATTCATGGCACGGCCTTGCGAAGCAAGGCGTGGCAGTTTATGATAGGGTGGGTTATTCCGCCCTTTTTCATTGTGGGAGATTTTTATGTATATACTTACAACAAAAGCAAAATTTGATAGTGCGCATTTCCTTAAGGGATATGAAGGAAAATGTGCAAATCTGCACGGACACAGATGGATCGTCAGTGTGGATGTGGGAAGCGAGACTCTTCAGGAGGAAGGCCCATTCAGAGGAATGGTGGTAGACTTCGGAAAGCTGAAAGATGACCTGAAGGAAGAGACTGATAAACTTGATCATGCTCTTATAGCTGAGAAGGGAAGTCTTATGCCTGAGACAGTTGCAGCTATGGAGGCCGAGGGCTTCATAATAGTTTATTTTGAAGGAAGACCTACAGCTGAGAATCTTGCAAAGTATTTTTATGATGTTATAAAGCAGAAGGGTTATCAGGTGATTAAGGTCAGTGTATTTGAAACACCTGAGAATCAGGCGAGTTATACGGAGTAAAATATGAGAAAATATCGAGTAGCGGAGATATTCTCAAGCATTAACGGTGAGGCAAGGCGGGCCGGAGAGCTTGCAACATTCGTCAGATTTGCGGGCTGTAACCTGAACTGTACTTATTGCGATACAAAGTGGGCAATGGAGAATGTAGAAGCCTTTGCACAGCTGGAGAAGGATACCCTGCTGAATATCATAAAAGAAAAAGGAATAAGGAATATAACTCTTACAGGTGGTGAACCGCTCATACAGCTGGGAATAGACGAGTTGATAATAGACATTCTGAGAGATAACTATTACAGAGTTGAGATAGAGACTAACGGTGCTGTTGCCATAAGGCCTTTTAAGGAGCATATAAGGGAAACAGCCGAAGCGGAGGGGATCACTGATATAGATGACCGTCTCTGCTTTACAATCGATTATAAGTGCCCTTGCAGCGGTATGGATGCCATGATGTGCATGGATAACTATGCTGCGGCCGATGCCTCAGATGTTGTTAAGTTTGTGGTAAGCGATGAGGCAGACCTCCTTCGCATGAAGGAAATAGTAGAGGAGTATAACCTCTGCAGCAGGAGCACAGTTTATATAAGTCCTGTATTTGGAGGGATAGAACCGAAGGATATAGTAGACTATATGCTGCATAATAATTTAAATGATGTCAGGCTGCAGCTGCAGCTTCATAAATATATCTGGGACCCGAATGCCAGAGGGGTCTGAGTATCTGCGAGATATGGGATATAAACAAATTGGAGGAAAGAAAATGTCAGTAGATAAGGACAAGGTAAAATATCATATCAGAGAGCTTCTGCTTGCTATTGGAGAGGATCCGGACAGAGAAGGTCTTAAGGATACTCCGGACAGAGTAGCAAGAATGTATGAGGAGGTTTTCGAGGGCATAAGCTATACAAATGATGAGATAGCTGAAATGTTCAACAAGACATTCACCGCACCGGGTGATGGAGATATGGTTCTTGTAAAGGATATAGAGATTTTCAGTTACTGTGAGCATCATATCGCGCTCATGTACGATATGAAGGTTGCAGTTGCATATATACCGAAGGACAGAGTGATCGGCCTCAGCAAGATTGCCCGCATAGCGGAAATGGTCGGCAAAAGACTCCAGCTTCAGGAGAGGATCGGAACTGATATTGCATATATTATCAGCAAGGTAACTGGTTCGCCTGATGTTGCAGTTGTTATTACAGGAAAGCACAGCTGTATGACAGCCCGTGGTATAAAGAACACACCGGCACATACAGTTACAACAACACTTCGCGGTAGATTCAGAGAAGAGCCGGCTCTTGAGCAGAGAGTAATGAATGCAGTTGGATTATAAACAGTGTTTCATTTTAGGATAATACGGAGATCGATATGAAGAATAAGGAAAAAGCAGTAGTAGTTTTCAGCGGCGGACAGGATAGTACAACATGTCTTCTGTGGGCACTGAAGAATTATAAAGAGGTTCTGGCCGTTTCATTTGATTATGGTCAGAGACACAAGAAAGAGCTTGAGTGTGCAGCCGAGATCTGTGATAAGCTGGGCGTAAAGCAGACAGTTATCGACCTTAAGGAACTTAACAGACTTGCACCTAACTCACTGACAAGAGAAGATATAAAGGTTGACACAGATGCACCTGAAGTCGGAACACCTAACTCTTTTGTAGAGGGAAGAAATATGCTCTTCCTTACTTATGCAGCTATATTTGCCAAGGGAGAGGGCGCTACAGATATCATAACCGGTGTTTCACAGAGTGACTTCTCAGGATATCCGGATTGCAGAGATATCTTTATTAAATCACTCAATACAACACTTAATCTTGCAATGGAATATGAATTTGATATAATCACACCATTGATGTGGATAGATAAAGAAGAGACCTGGGAACTGGCAGATAAGCTCGGCGGCTTCGATATAGTAAGAGAGATGACACTTACCTGCTATAACGGAATCAAGGGTGACGGCTGCGGCAACTGTCCGTCATGCAAACTTAGAAAAAGAGGACTTGATAATTATCTAAAGAGAAGGGCTAGAGGCTGATTTATAAGGGGAGATTTGTGAATATGAAAAAACTTCTTTTTGTGGTTAACCCAAAGGCAGGAAGAAAAGTTATTAAAGCAGATCTGATAGATATAATAGATATATTTGAGAAAGCCGGATATCTGGTAACCATGTATCTTACCCGTGAAGATAAGAAGGTTAATTCTGACTATCTTTATAAGCATGCAGCAGACTATGATCTGGTAGTATGCGCAGGTGGAGATGGAACACTGGATAATACAGTCGGCGGTATCATGCGTGTCGAAAGAGAGATAAAGAGAAGAATCCACATGGGATATATTCCATGCGGCTCAACAAATGACTACGCAAGGAGCCTGAAGATAAGTCTTAACCCGGTTGAAGCAGCAAGCGAGATTGTAGATGGCGTAGTATGCCATGTGGATGTGGGTAAGTTGGAGAAGGAATTCTTTATATATGTGGCAGCCTTCGGTGCTTTCACGGATATAACCTATTCAACCCCACAGAACCTGAAGAACACATTAGGTCATGCTGCCTACATTATTGAGGCACTCGGTGCCATCGCAAAGCTCAGACCTTATCATATGAAAGTATGGTTTGACGGCGAGATAGTAGAGGGCGACTTTATCTATGGACAGGTTACTAATTCGCTCTCAGTCGGAGGCTTCAAGAATTTTGGAGCCAGACATATGTCATTTGCGGACGGTCTCTTTGAGACAGTTCTAATAAGAAATCCATCCAATCCTATCCAGCTCCAGAAGATCATCAACAGTCTTCTTACGGAGAATCTGGATGATGAGCTTATCATATTCCGAAGAACCTCAAAGGTTGCTGTAAAATGTAATGAAGAGGTACCTTGGACTGTGGATGGAGAGTTCGGAGGCAATCATAAGACTGCCCGTATCGCCAATATCAGAAAGGCAGTATCCCTTATGCTGAAGGAGAAGAAGGCGTGAGGATTCCGGCTTACTTGAAACTTGCCGGAAAATCACTTATAATGAGCATATCTATGTTCAAAATTAAGGAAGAATTATGAAAGACCAGCTTAAACAATGCGGAAATCTTTTGGTTTTCCTCTTTAAGATAATAATATATTTCTCGTGTTTCTGGGTATTCTACAGGTTATATGCCATTGAAAACTGGCAGCTCCTCGGATTATCCAGAACTAGTGCTGTTACATCACTCAGCTACGCCATATCAGGATATCTGTTCCTTAAGATCTATGGCGGATACGATATTGGAAAGAGAAAGAGTAAGCCTATCATAACTTCTCTTTCGCTGGCTGCTGTTATGACAGATATAGTAGCTTATGTAATGCTCTGTGTCATGAACACTAACTCAGCTAACAATATCAAATTTGAGTTTGAGCAGCCTTGGCTTCTGCTTATAATAATTGCAATTCAGATTTTTCTTATCATAATTGCTGCATATGGCGGTAACTGGGTTTATTTCAGGATAAATGAACCGGAGAACTGCCTTATTATTACGTCTTCAAAGCAGTCGCTTGATGAGATATCGAGAAGTATCAAGAAGTACAGACTTCAGTACAAGATCGGTGGAAATGCAGATTACAGGAATGAGAATTTAAAGGATATCATCCCTAAGTTCGATACCATATTCCTCTATGATGTTCCATCTATGGAACGTACTCAGATAGTCGAGTTCTGTTATCAGAACATGAAGAGAGTATATATCAACCCATCAATGGCTGATGTTGTTGAAATGCATTCAAGACATATAATGCTTGATGATATGTCTCTTTTCGAAATGTCACTTCTCGGACTTAATGCAGAGCAGAATTTCTTTAAGAGAATCTTTGACTTTATTCTTGCCCTGCTGGCGCTTGTGATAACATTTCCTATTGTTATTCTGGCTGCAATCGCAATCAAGATTGAAGACAGAGGCGCTATAATGTTCAAGCAGAACAGAGCGACCAGAGGAGGAAGAATCTTCTCTGTTTATAAGCTCAGAACTATGAAGGAAAACGTAAACAATTATCTTTCTGTAGTAGATGACGAGAGAATTACCAAGGTTGGTAAGGTGCTGCGTCGATTCAGAATAGATGAGATTCCTCAGTTCATCAATGTATTAAAGGGCGATATGTCCATAGTAGGACCACGTCCGGAAATGCTTGCCAATATATTTAATTATACAAATGACCTGCCGGAGTTTGAGTACAGACTCAGAGTTAAGGCCGGTATAACAGGTTATGCGCAGATAGCCGGTAAATACAATACATCGCCAAGAGATAAGCTGGTTCTTGATATCATGTATATTGAGGAATACAGTCTCTGGCTGGATATTAAGCTTATATTCCAGACTCTTGTTGTACTTTTCAAGAAGGATTCTACCGAAGGCTTCGACAGAGATACCGAAGAAAAGTTTCAATCTTACAGAGACAGAATGGATATCAGGGAAGGCAGACATTAATCTATGAAGATTACAGGCGGTATAGTTACCTATAACAATTCCAGAACAATTGAAACATGCATTGATTCTGTACTTAAGCAGACAGCTGGAAAAGATTATGATTTTAAACTCTATGTATATGATAATAATTCCACTGACGGAACACCTGAGCTTATCAAGAAGAAGTATAAGGACAAGGTGCATCTGATACAGAGTTCACAGAATCAGGGTTTTGGACACGGACACAATTATATAATCAAAAGAATACAGTCGGATTATCATTTCGTGATCAATCCGGATATTTTTATGGATACTGATGCTATAGGATATCTGACTGATGCATTGTCAAAGGACGAATCAGTTGGCCTTGCAACTCCAAAGATTCTTAATGATGACGGTACAGAGCAGTTCCTGCCGAAGTATTGTCCGACTATAAGATATGTCTTTGTCAGCAAGCTGCCGGGATTCAAGTACCTGAGACGCCGCTATACAAGACAGGATGAAAACTGGACTGAACCGACGGATATAGAGTTCTGCACAGGCTGCTTCTTCGGAGCACGTACAGAATATCTGAAGGAGAAGAAGGGCTTCAGCAAAAAGTTCTTCATGTATTGTGAAGATACAGATCTTTCAAGACGTGTAACGCAGGAAGGAAAGCGTATTGTATTCTATCCGGATACAGCGGTTCATCATGACTGGAAGAGAGACAATACAGGTAATCTGAAGGGAATCTATAGATTCATCAGATCACTTATAGTGTACTACCGTAAATGGGGTTGGGAGTTATGAGATTATCAGTAGCAATGGCTGCTTATAACGGAGAAGAGTATATAGAGGAACAGATTGATTCTATCGTATCCCAGATGCGTGCTGAGGATGAGCTGATCATATCGGTCAATCCGTCTTTTGACGCGACAGAAGCTATTGTAACCTCGTATGCAGAGAAGGATTCCCGTATAAAGGTTTTTCTCTGTGAGGAGAAGGGCATAATAGCCAATTTCGAAAATGCGATAGAAAACTGCAGTGGTGATGTCATACTTCTGTCTGATCAGGACGATGTATGGAATCCATATAAAATGAAACTCATCCGTAAGATATTTATGAAGATGGATCCGATCCTTGTTCTTCATAACTGTGAGTTCTGTGATGAGAATCTTGAGAGTCTTGGAACAGACCTCTTTTCGATGAAACATGTAAATCATGGACTTGTATATAACACAGTAAGAAACGGATACATGGGCGGATGCATGGCATTTTCCAAGGAACTTGTACCGACCATATGTCCGATACCGCGTGATGTGGCTATGCATGACCAGTGGATAGGCACTGTTGCGGAATATATAGACAGCAGCAGGATTATTCTGTTTAACAAAAAGCTTTCGGCATATAGAAGACATGAGGGAACAGCAACTGCCGCAAAGGGCGAGAGGCTGCCGCTCAAGGTAAAGATGCGATATATTAGGATTCTCATAAAGAGATTGAATGAAAGACTGGCAGATAAGAAATGAAGCTAAGAATAGTATGTGTTATTCATAACAGAAAGGTATCTCTGATAGGAAGTCTTGCGACATTCAGAAAGGCTGCTTCAGAGTTAGAGAACCTTGAAGTCTGGGTGTATGATAATTCATCAGAGCAGGGCTTCGACGATAACTTCAGAGAGGCTGCAGATTATGGTTTCCATTATGTAAAGAATGGGGAGAATCTGGGACTCAGCAGGACATACAACAAAGCTCTTTCAGATGCAGAGACAGATGATATATGGCTTATGTTTGCAGATGATGATACAACATTTTCATCAGCATATATAAGAAATGTATATAAAGCGATCGAGAGTAAAGAACCTGGTATAATAACAGGAATTGTTAAGCAGGACAGCTTCGTGGTATCCCCGATGAAGAAGAATGCCATTTTTCCAAAGAACAGGGGACCAATCGAGGAGCGGGGCGTTTATAAAAATATTTACGCCATAAACAGCGGACTGACGGTGAGATCCTCTCTGCTTAAGGAGATCGGCGGTTTCGAGGAAAGACTATTCCTTGATATGGTTGATTATCAGCTTATGGATAAGCTGAAGAAGAACGGTAAGAACAGAATACTCGTTGTTCCGGGTACCATATCCCAGAAGCTTTCAGGGCTAGACTTCAGTGATAAGGAAGCTTCAATGAGAAGATTCAGAATATACTATAAGGATTTTAAAGAATATTGCAGGCTTACTAAAAAGCCATTATTCTATAGAATAATTATTCCTCTGAAAAGACGGATTAATATAGGAATTCACAAGTAGGGATTAGGAGAAAATAAGATGAGAAAGATTCTTGTTACAGGATGTAACGGACAGCTCGGAAGAGCAATCAATGAAGTTTATAAGGCAGATATTGAAGCAGGAAATGTAACTCTTATCAATACTGATGTAGGTGTTGAAGGTGTTAAGGCGATGGATATAACAGACCTTCCGGGAGTGCTTGCATTTGTAGAAGAAGAGAAGCCGGATGTTATCATCAACTGTGCTGCATTTACAAATGTAAATGGTGCGGAGACAGCAGAAGAGCTCTGCTATAAGATAAATGCAATCGGCCCTAGAAATCTGGCTATTGCAGCTAAACGTTTCGATGCTAAGCTTATTCACGTATCAACAGATTATGTTTTTGACGGAACTAACACAGTTCCTTATACAGAGTTTGACAGCCCTAAGCCACTTGGTGCATACGGAAGAACAAAGTATGCCGGCGAAGAGTTCGTAAAGCAGTTTGGTGACAAGTTCTTTATCGTAAGAACTGCATGGCTTTACGGAGATGGAAAGAACTTTGTTAAGACTATGCTGAGTCTGGCTGAGACTCATGACGAGGTTTCAGTTGTAGGAGACCAGATAGGTTCTCCGACAAGTGCACTGGAGCTTGCAAGATGCATATATGCACTTGAGCCGACAGATAACTATGGAATCTTCCATGGTACATGCGAAGGCTTCTGCTCATGGGCTGATTTCACAGAGGAAATCTTCAGACTTGCAGGTAAGGATACAAAGGTTAAGCATATAACAACTGAGGAATATCCTACACCGGCTAAGCGCCCGGCATATTCAGTACTGGATAATATGATGCTTAGACTTACTACAGATTTCCGCTTTAAAGACTGGAAAGATGCAATTGCTGAGTATATGAAATAATTATAGTAAAACTTACATTGATAGAAATAGTGCAAAGGAGAAAAATTATGTCACAGGATAAGTATGTAAGCCCACTTTCAGAGAGATATGCAAGCAAGGAGATGCAGTATATCTTTTCACCTGATAAGAAGTTCAAGACATGGCGTAAGTTATGGATCGCTCTTGCTGAGGCAGAGAAGGAACTGAATCTTCTCGGCGAGGATGGACAGCCTCGTATAACTCAGGAGATGATTGATGAATTAAAGGCTCACAGTGAAGAAATAGATTATGAGATGGCAAAGGCTGAAGAGGCAAAGGTACGTCATGATGTTATGGCACATGTACATACTTATGGTTTCCAGTGCCCTAAGGCTGCAGGTATCATCCACCTTGGAGCAACAAGCTGCTATGTTGGTGATAATACAGATGTCATCATTATGACAGAAGGTCTTAAGCTTGTAAGAAAGAAGCTCCTCAACGTTATCAACGAGCTTTCAAAGTTCGCTATGGAGTATAAGGATCTTCCTACAATCGCATTTACACATTTCCAGCCTGCTCAGCCTACAACAGTAGGTAAGAGAGCAACTCTCTGGCTCAACGAGCTTTATATGGATCTCTGCGATGTAGAGTACATGATCTCACAGCAGAAGCTTCTTGGTTCAAAGGGTACAACAGGTACTCAGGCATCTTTCCTTGAGCTCTTCAATGGAGATCATGATAAGGTTAAGAAGCTTGACAAGATCATAGCAGAGAAGATGGGCTTCGATGATGTTTATCCTGTATCAGGACAGACATATTCACGTAAGGTAGATTCAAGAGTACTTAACGTTCTTGCAGGTATTGCACAGAGCGCTCATAAGTTCTCTAACGATATCAGACTTCTTCAGCATCTGAAGCAGATAGAGGAGCCATTTGAGAAGAATCAGATCGGTTCATCAGCTATGGCTTATAAGAGAAATCCTATGAGAAGCGAGCGTATCGCATCTCTTGCAAACTATGTAATCTGTGATGCAGTTAACCCTGCAATTACAGCTGCTACACAGTGGTTCGAAAGAACACTTGATGATTCAGCTAATAAGAGAATCTCTGTTCCTGAAGCATTCCTTGCTGTTGACGGAATACTTGATCTCTATCTCAATATTGTTGATGGTCTTGTTGTTTATGACAAGGTTATCTACAAGAAGTTTATGGAAGAGATTCCTTTCATGGCAACAGAGAATATCATGATGGATGCTACTAAGGCAGGTGGAGACCGTCAGGAACTTCATGAGAAGATCAGACAGTACTCTATGGAAGCAGGAGCAGTAGTTAAGCGTGAGGGTAAGGAGAATGACCTTCTTCAGAGAATCGCAGCTGACCCTGCATTTGGAAGAACTCTTGAAGAGCTTGAGAGCCTGATGGAGCCTTCACTTTATGTAGGACGTGCTCCTCAGCAGACAGAAGAGTATATCAATGAGGTTATTAAGCCGCTTCTTGATGCCAACAAGGATGAACTCGGACTTACGGCAGTGATCAATGTATAATATGTTAGATGAGGGTTTTTACGAAAGATGACCTGATATGCTATGCCCCTGAGATGACGACGGTTGCTCAGGGGCACAATTTACCACAGGGGTAATGGGGGAATCTAATAAAGGATATGTTTTTAAATGAATAACGAGAAAAATATAGAAATATTCAGATATGCACCTGTTCCGAAGGCGGTAATCAGTAATGTTATCCCTTCGATAATCAGTATGATAATGGTTCTTGTATATAACTTAGCTGATGCCTTCTTCATAGGACAGACGAAGGATGCACTGATGTTTGCGGCAGTATCGCTCGCAACTCCGGTATTCCTGATCTTCATGGCAATAGGAATGCTCTTCGGTATAGGAGGAACATCCTTTATATCAAGAAGTCTCGGTCAGGGAGATTTTGATAAGGCGAAGAAGATATCCAGTTTCTGTTTCTGGACGGGACTGGTGGTAGGAATAATATCAACTATAGCAATAGTTATCTTTGCGGAACCTATCTCATGGGGAGTAGGTGCAAGTGAGGAAAGTATAGAATATACAAAGCAGTATCTGGAAATAGTTGCGCTCGGAATTCCGTTTCTCATCATGAGTAATATCTTCAGTAATGTACTCCGTGCGGAAGGACATGCAAAAACTGCGATGGCCGGAGTTATCATCGGTAATCTGGTAAACATCATATTTGATCCGATCATGATCCTGGGATTCAAGTGGAATGTTGCCGGAGCGGCTATAGCAACGGTTCTCGGAAATCTTGTTTCGGCGGTTTTCTATCTGATACATCTTCTGTCACCGAAAACCATGTTATCCATCAAACCGAAGCATTACAGAGCAGGTCACGGGATAGCGGCGGGAGTTTTCGCCATAGGTGTGCCGGCCTCTCTGAACAGTATACTGATGAGTGCCTCGAATATAATCATCAATAATGTTATGAAGGACTACGGTGATATGGCGGTTGCCGGTCTCGGTGTTGCCATGAAGGTCAACATGATAGCGGTCATGCTGCTTATAGGTCTCGGTTCCGGAGTACAGCCTCTTCTCGGGTACTGTTTCGGTGCAAAGATGAAGACGCGATACATGTCTGTGCTGAAATTTTCACTGGCATTTGCATTTATCTTAAGTCTTATCATGACATTTGTATGCTATACATTTGCAGGACCGCTGGTTACCACGTTCCTGGATAATCCGGATGCCTTCGGATACGGAATGGAGTTTTCGAGGACATATATTCTGGCAGGACCGGTAATAGGTATTCTGTTTGTTATGATAAATGCGATACAGTCCACGGGAGCTATGCTTCCTTCACTTATACTGTCCATATCAAGACAGGGAATTCTGTATCTGCCGACACTTTATGTATTTACAAATTTATTCCATACAGCAAGGATGGCCGCTATGGCACAGCCTGTAACAGATTATCTGGCTGCAGCCCTTTCAATAATACTTTTTATCGTTACATTCAGGAAGCTGAGCAGAAACTTTGATGCACCAGCCATGGTTGAATAAGGAGAACTTTATGAAAGATGGAAAGAGCCGAAATATAAATATGATTCGTGCAGCGCTTGGCCTTATCATGGTCATGCTTCTTATGTTTGTTCCGGCAGGCTGCGGCAAGAAGAAGGCACAGGCCACCACCGAGTCGCTGGTAGTTGTAACGACCGAGGCTGTAACAGAAGCCGCAACCGAGGCTACGACCGAGGCGACAACTGAAGCCACAACCGAGGCCACGACAGAGGCTGCGACAGAAACCACAACCGAGGCTGCAACAGAAGCTGTGACAGAGGCCACGACAGAGGCTTCGACTGAGGTAACAACAGAAGCCACGACAGAGGCTGCAACTGAGGCGTCCGAGGAGACGCTTGATAAGGATGGCACTTATACTTCAAAAGAAGATGTGGCACTTTATCTTCATCTGTATAACGAGCTTCCATCAAATTTCATAACCAAGAAAGAAGCAAAGAAGCTTGGATGGAGTGGTGGCTCTCTTGAGGATTATGCACCGGGGAAAAGCATCGGTGGAGATGTATTCGGCAACAGAGAAGGTGTTCTTCCTGACTACGGAAAGTATCATGAATGTGATATAGATACTAAGGGCAAGAAGAAAAGAGGTGCCAAGAGAATAGTATATTCTGATGATGGAAGAATATACTATACGGAAGATCACTATGAAACCTTTGAACTTCTTTATGGTGAAGAAAGGTAGGTGCCGGCGATGTATATTGATGACGAAGAAGATTATACAATAGACTTTACAGGAGTTTCCGACAAGGAAGAATTCCATGACAGAGTTCGCGAGGGAATAGAAGTTCCGGATTATTACGGAAACAATCTGGATGCACTCTATGACATACTTACTGAAGATTATACAGACAAGGTTATCCGCATAGTCGGTCTGGACGATATGGCTGCTGATATGAGAGACTACGCCCATAAGTTCCGAAGATTATGTGAGGATATATGCGAAGAGTACGAAGAGATTACATTCATATTCGAAGATGATGTAGATTATAAAATGTGAATGAATCTTCATAATTTCTTAATTGACACTATTGGTCGAACGTGTTAGACTTCAATCATGAGGTCGAATGCGTTCGACTTTTTACGTGCAGACGTGCACGGTGAATATGCGCATATGAAGGATTGTGAATTATCACATTAAGGGAATGAAAATGAGTACACCAAAGGTTTTTGAAAGTGAATACAGATTTTGTCTGATATTATGGGAGCATGAACCAATCAAAAGTACAGAGCTGGCTAAGCTTTGCGAGGCAGAGCTTGGATGGAAGAAGGCTACGACTTATACGGTTATCAAACGACTCACTGAAAGAGGCGTTGTAAAAAGTGAGAAGGCAGTCATCACTTCTCTTGTAACAAAGGAAGAGGTGCAGGCTGCAGAGGTTGACGAGGTTGTGGAAAGAACCTTCGATGGAAATGTACCACAGTTTCTCGCTGCATTTACCAGAAACAGAAAACTCACGAAGAAGGAAATAGACGAGATACAGAAGATGATCGACGATTATAAGGAGAGCTAGTATGGAAGGTTTATTTACCACGATTCTGAACATCAGCATATCGGCGACATTCCTTGCAGTAGTTTGTCTTTTGGTCAGAACTGTCTTTAGGAGAATGCCGAAATATATCAGATGCTTTATGTGGATGCTTGTTTTTATCAGGCTTGCTGTTCCGCTCTCGATAGAGAGTGACTTCAGTCTTCTTCCTGCTAAGGAGTATATAGCAGTAGAGAGTGAAGAAGCAGTGCAGTATATGCAGAGCGAGAGAAATGATGTTGAGGTAAAGAATGAAACAACTGTTTCTATGGAATATAACGATGTGAGATCAGACAGTGCAGATAATGCGCATGTAGGTTTAATGAGCATTCTTGCATGGATATGGCTTATGGGAGCAGCCGCTGCATTTTTATATGCAGGCATTTCATATGTCATGGTCAGAAGAAGAGTATGTGATGCAGTACGATTAAAGGACAACATATTCCAGTCGGACAGAATAGAGACAGCATTTGTTTTAGGATTTATCAGACCTAGGATATATATTCCGTATGGTATGGATGAAGAGAACTTCCATATGATACTTCAGCATGAACAGACTCACATAAAAAGAGGTGATCACCTTATCAAGCCTTTGGGATTCCTTATCGCAGCAGTTTACTGGTTTAATCCGGTAATCTGGGCAGTGTATGTTATGCTCAGCAGAGATATAGAGCTGGCTTGCGATGAGAAGGTTATCAGTATTATAGGATTTGAGATGAAAAAATCCTATTCCCAGGCGCTTCTTGATATGAGTGTTCCGAGAAAACTAATTACGGCATGCCCTGTTGCGTTTGGTGAAATAGGAACAAACGAAAGGGTTAAAAACGTGCTGAAAATGAAAAAGACTAAGATTATTATTGCAGCTATAGCATTTTGTGTATGCATAGCACTGGCAATCGGATTTTTGACTTATCCGAAGGAGGATAAGGCTGATACAGCAGATAGAACAGCTGCAGAACGAGTAGATGAAGAGGAAACACAGCAGGTAACAGAGGCTGTTGTATCAGAAGAAAAAAGTGATGAAGTAACTGAGGCAGAAGCAGCAGAGCCAACTGAAGAGGAGAAAAACTGGCAGGAAAGACTGAAGGATAATGAGAAGGACGGATATCCGGGAGAAGCAACTCAGGAGAGCGTTATCCTTGAAACGATGAATAAAGCAGAGGAAGATGGAAAAGCAGTTACCTTACTTCTTGAGGTTGACCAGGATTCAGCGGAAGAGAATCTCGTAAATCTTGATGGAAAAAGATATAAGAAGGTTAATCTGGAGAGTGGTGATAAGATAACAGAAGATGGTAATTATCTTTTATACGAAATCAGTGAATTGAAAATTAATGAATCAGGTGATGCGTATGAAATTATAGTAAATACGCCGGAAGATAAAGAGAACAATGTGTTTACTGAAGGTGATACAGGGAATGAAAGAGTATGGCCTTTTGAAGGCGAATACCTTATAACAAGACAGTTCGATAAAGATAGCCATAAAGGTATAGATATGGTTTCCAACAATGGTCCCGGTGAGGCAGTAAGGGCAGCTTATTCCGGAACAATTACTGAATATGGCTTTTCAGAGGAAGAAGGAAACTATGCAGTGCTTCAGGGAGATGACGGATATACATACAGATACACCCATCTTCAGGATAAAGACGAATCTCTGGTAGGTATCAAAGTTGAAGCAGGACAGAATATAGGTAATATGGGATCTACAGGGAATTCAACAGGACCACATCTGCATTTTGAAGTACAAAACGGAGATGAGTATATAGATCCATTGACATTATATTAAGACTAAACTAAGATATAACAGCCAACCTTTGATATCGGAGGCGGGGCTGTTATATTTTAGGGAGCAGTTTATGAAATCAGATGATTCAATAAAAAGAAGATTTGAAGAACTTGCAGAGCGGGCATACGCTGAAAACAGATTTCTGTTTACGGATTTTCTGGATATGTCACAGCTTTCGAACTTTTATGACATGGAAAGAGACCTGTCCTACGCAGGAACTCTTGTTTCCGGAGGAACAGAAGGCTGCGAGAGATGCATGGTAAGGTTTGGCTCATCGGATAATACGGGCTACGAGGAAGCTTTCCCCATATTGCTTCTGAAGATAAGTCCGCTTCAAAAGAAGTTTTCCGATGAGCTTACCCATAGAGATTTTCTCGGATCCCTTATAGGATTGGGACTTGAGAGAACCAAAATCGGTGATATCGTCGTGAGAGATAACGAGGCATATGTCTTTACTGCGGACTCAATCGGCGATTATATTACCGAGACTCTGAACAAAGTCAAACATACCAGTGTAAAAGTAGAGAAATGCAGCGAAGTACCTGAGCAGCTGGCACCGAAGTTTTCTGAAGAAAGCATAATAGTCAGCAGCAACAGACTGGATGCTGTAATTGCGAAGGTCTATAATCTGTCAAGAGATCTGGCTGTGAGATGTATATCCGAAGGAAGGGTTTATATAAACGGACGCGAGATGACAGGAAATGCCAAGAGCCTTAAGGCAGGAGATATAGTATCTGTAAGAGGCAAAGGAAAGTTCATCTTTGAAAGCGAAGGTGGAACAACAAGAAAAGATAAGTTATATATCAGCATAAAGAGATATATATAAGTGTGGCTTGGTTTGTTAATAGGAATCTGTGGTAAATTCTACAGATTGCTATTGACAAATCATTTTTTTATGGTATGATATTATCATAATGATAATATGAAAGATCAGATACTATGTTTTGCAGGAGAGGAGGAATACTATATGCGAATTGCAAGAATTACACTTATACTCGCAGTTATATTCTGCCTTGTTGGATGCGGAATTAAGAATAAAGAGAAAGATACTGTTACTGCCGAAAGTGAAGAGACCGTAAATATGCCGGCGATAAAAGAGTGTAAAGCTACACAGGAATCGGGAGACTATAGTATTACTGAGTATGATAGGGACGGAAATAAACTTAAAGTAACGGATTATGATAAAGATGGAAAGGTACAGGGAACATACACTTATACCTATGACGAAAGAGGAAATGAATGTACTTATACATTTACAGGAGTAGATGGTAAGCCAATCCTTTACAGAAAAACTGTCTATGACGAAGAAGGCAATGTTCTTGAAGTGTATGATGGAGACAGTGAAGAAGACTGCAGCCTGCAGGAAGAGTACATTTACAGGGATGGGCTTCTGTTTTCAAATACATTTTACTACAATGATGGAAGCACTAATTATACTGAATATACATATGACGAAAATGGCCGCTGCACTGAAAAGGTTCATTTTAATCAGGATGATGGATATGTATATAGACGCTGGATATATGAATATGATGAAGCAGGAAAGCTTAAAAAGATGAAGGACATCTCACATGACAGTGTTTATATTGAAACCTACGATGACGAAGAACGTAAGATACTTGAGGAGTTCTGCAATGCAGACGAAGAGGTGCATGCACAAACAGAATATAAGTATAATGAGTATGGCCTGGAAGAAACGATACGTTATGGTGAAGATGGAAGTGAACAGCAGCATAGCAGAACAGTCTATAATGACAAGGGACTGGCGACGGCAAGTTATAGTTCGTCAGGTGGCAGAGAAGAACAAATGCAGATTTTCTATGAGTACGATGATTCCGGGCGCCTGATACATAGTAAGGGCTTTTTTACAGAATATATAGCTGAATATAATGAGTATGGCTATTTACTCAAGATGCATAAAGAAGACTATTCACCATTTAGATCCAGTCTGCCTGTAGATATTACAGAAGAGTATGAGTATACGTATTACTAAGGGGAAGTTTAATGCGTATATGTGGAGGTTTAGAGATGAAGAATGACAAGATGAAGAATGACAAAATGAAGAAAAACAAATTTATAAAAAGCAAACTGGTCGTGTTTATTGCATCCTTATTGGTCTTTATGATCACATTTGCAGCTGCATGTTCAGATATAGAATATGAGACAACGCAGGACTTTACATCACCGTCGGGCAACCGTACGATTACGATAAAGTATGATTATGTGAGTCGCCCTTTTGTTTTTCTTGACGGCGAGATGATATTTGAGACGAATAAGCCGGGCTTTATGGAATCCGTTGGATGGGAAGTTGAATGGATATCAGACGATGAGATCAGACTGTATGTAGCATCGCCACAGAGAGATAAGTACAGTAATGATAACTATTATATAAAACTGACAGATAATTAAGTAAATTGTGAGGCGTGAAATGATATCAAAGAAGTTTATAAAGTTCTGGATAATAGTACTTATACTATTGGCATGTGCGGGACTTTCGTTATTATATTTTTTCCGCATGTCGGTCAGAATAGATTCTGATTACGATATTGATGTTGTATACATAAAGGAAGAAAACAGTGGAAAGACTGTGAGCAGACATTCGACAAAATTCTCACATATAGCTATGTATGGAAAATATAAGTATACATTTGTTGCGAATAATCAGAAATTTATAATCGATGTTTTTAAGACAAATGACTATGAACATTATACTGCCGATATTGAAATAAAAAGCATAGATTCAGGAATCAATATGTTTGAAATTTCAGTTGGAAGAAACGGTGTTATAGAGGCATCAGAGGAACATAGATTCGGAGAATCTGAGTGCATATATATCAGTGTAGGTCCGTAGAATAATCTTCACTAGGGCTTGAAATATAAAAAAACAGGGTTGACATGTCTTTACGATAGTAGTAGTCTAAACACAATATTTTTTCAGGAGATTCTTGTTATGCGTAGATTTGTATCCGGAACTACATACACTACATCTAAGACCACCCATACATCTGGCAATGGTCTTACTTTTGTATGTAAGTATTCGGGAAGCAGAGAAGAATAGAATGACAGAATAATCAATCAGTGTTTTCTGGCCATCTATCTATCCCGGATAGGTGGCCGTTTTTTATTTCTTTAATCCTGGGCCCGGATAAAGAAGGTATGTTGATATAACGGAGGATTACAAAATGGATTTACACGATTTTAAAGACGTTGCTGAAAACTATGACAGATACCTGGATGTAATGTATGCTGGTGAAGATCACCATGAGAATTTTCAGGAGTTCTATCTAAACCTGGCGAAGCAGTATGGCCAGGGCGGAGTAGTTGATATTGCCTGCGGAACAGGTGCCGTACTGCTTTATCTTGCAGAGAGGGGCATTGAGATTGATGGAACAGATCTCTCCGAGGAAATGTGCAAGGTTGCGGCGGCCAAGGCGGAGAAGATGAAGCTGCAGCTTAACATCTATCCGGCAGATATGACAAAGTTCAGTTCGGGACGTAAATATTCGCTTGCCATAATAGCAAGAAGCGGATTCATGCATTTGCCTGAACAGAAGCTTCAGATAGAAGCCCTGAAGAATATAAGAGAACAGCTTCTTCCGGGCGGCATCCTCACATTTAATACATTTGATCCATGGCCTGCTGTGCAGGCGCAGCAGATGGCAACAGGGCCTGACGATTATTCTTTCAGACTGGAGTATGTCAACAGTGATGGCAACAAAGAGAAGATATATAATGCAATATCCTATAATATATATACACAGCAGATGTTCGGCAACTGGAAGTTTGAAACATATGATGAAGAGGGAAATGTGATCGACGAGAGGATCAGGCCTCTTCTTATGAGAGAGACATATCGTTCGGAGGTCTTCCTGCTTGCAGAACTCTGCGGATATGAAGTTCTTGATATATACCGCGGATATAACGGCGATAAGGAAGACCTGAGTGATCCGGATACAGCAGCTGAATATGAGAGCAACCTGATATGGATACTCAGAAAAAAAGACTGATAGGAGGGTGAAAACATGGATGGTATAATAAGGGATATGTTGGCAGAGGAAATACCGGAGTGTGTGAAGGTCATCAGAACTGCATTTAAAACAGTTGCAGATGAGTTTGGGTTTACAGAGGAAAATGCACCGAGATTTACCGCTTTTGCTACAGACGATAAAAAAATATACTATCAGTTCTCTGAAGAACATAAGCCGATGTATGTATATCTGAAGGGGGATAAGATCGTCGGATATTATTCTCTTGCGATACTGAATGAGGACGAGATCGAACTGAATAATCTGGCGGTTCTTCCGGAGTACAGACACGGTGGAATCGGCCGCAGGCTCCTGGAGGACTGCTTCACCAGAGCGAAGGCTCTCGGTGCAAAGAAGCTGAAGATAGGAATCGTTGAAGAAAATCAGGTTCTCCGTAAGTGGTATGAGAGTAACGGATTCATACATTTAGGTACGAAGAAGTTTGATTTCTTCCCGTTTACATGTGGATATATGGAACAGGAGTTATAATAACTTGAGAATATCGGGAGGCATGTATAGATGAGTTTGAGGCAGGTTGATAAATCGGAATACAGCAGGTTCGTAGATTCTGCTAAAAGATGCACTGCGAACAGGGTTTATCCTATGTCGATTGCAGAAGGATACCAAAAGGGAGATATTTATATTGATGAGAAGGAAGGTGCAGTGATGTTCTGGCACTACTGCGGTTTTGTATATTTCTCAGGTAGTCCTTCGGCAGATCTTCTGGAAGAGGTGTATCAGGAGTTTTTGAAGAAGAAGCAGGAGCGGCGTTTTATTATTATCACGGATGACGAAGAGATAAAAGACTTCTTCAGCAGCAAAAGTGATGTTATAATCGATAAGAGATTCGAGTATGTATATGATGTTCAAAATAGTAGGGCTGATAGTACAGCTGAAACTACATCGGAACTCAGTATCGAACGTATATCCGGGAATAATATTGAACGTATCCATGGAAGGATAATACCTTCCTTCTCGTGGGAAAGTAATGAGGCGTTTCTAGATAAAGGACTCGGGTATGTGGCGGTTGATGGAGACAGGGTTGCGGCAGTTGCATTCTCAAGTGCAGTGAGCTCTGGCGAGATTGATATCGGAGTTGAAACAGATCCGGATTATCAGAGAAGAGGTCTTTCTGCAAAGCTTTCATTGAAGATGTGCGAAGAAATAATCGCTATGGGTAAGAAACCTGTATGGGTACATGCGGTAGCAAATGTGGCTTCAGGAAAAACTGCGGAGCGGGCAGGCTTTTTAAAGACTAAGGATAATTATGTAATAAGGTGTTCGTAAATGGAATATAGAAAAGCAGAGATAAGTGATGCAGCGGTGCTGGCAGCACTTAGGAAAAAACAGCTGATCGATGAGGGCGGACAGCCGAATGATGAGATAGATGATGAGTTGGAGAAATATTTTTCAGATGGATTATCGGATGATTCTCTGGTTGTCTGGGTAGCAGATGATGGCGGCAGGATAATAGGAACTGCAGGAGCATGCTACTTCAGATACCCGCCAACCTTTACTAATGTTCAGGGTAAAGTTGCCTATGTTACTAACGTGTACATTGAAGATGCATATCGAAAACGTGGTATAGCAACAAATCTTATGAATGAGGTAATGGAAGATATAAAGGAGAGAGGCTGCAAAGTGATACGACTTCATGCCTCAGATCAGGGCAGGAGATTGTACGAGAAACTTGGCTTTGTTGATGCAGAAGGGTTTATGATCATGAGACTTTCATAAGATTCCGGACGGTATCAATAAGCTTTGTTATATAATATTTTTTAAGTGAAGGAGACAAAAAATGTACGAGATGATTCCAATTTTACTAGGAGTTTTAATGATGGGAATGGGTGTATTTATGGCTGCATCACCTGAGAAGGCGGCAAAGAAAGAACTCAGGGAAAATGAAAATGAGTTGAAGAAAGTCAGAAAAAGTGGATTTATTATGATTGTTTGCGGAATAATTACAATAGTGATATGGCTATTATAAAGGAGAAGAGAAGTGCGTGCCAGACATACAATAACTTTCTTAGTACTTCTTATATTGGAAATCATAATAGGTAAATGGACTACCGGCTTCATCCGGGGATATGTGGGAGATATACTGATCATACCTACTATTTATTTTCTGCTTAGAGCGGTAATATTTACAAAGAACAGTATCTTTTCAGTATATGTCCTGCCGTTTATATGTTACTTTCTCGGATGGGTGGCTGAGGTTCTTCAGGCAATTGATATAACCGGTATTCTGGGGATTGAGAAGACTTCACTCCTTGGAATAATGATGGGTGGAAAGTATGATCTGAAGGACGGATTGGCATATCTTGTCGGATTATATCTGACAGGAGTTCTTCTGGCATTTGAATCTGATAACAGATGGTATCCGCTCAGGGTTTTTATTCACTGGACCTGGGGAAGTCCTCAGACATTTGCAGGACTATTCTTATATCTGAAATACAGACGATGCCCACACAGATATTACAACGGTGTTGTAAGAACTGTATGGGATAAGAACGGCGGCATCTCTATGGGAATGTTCATCTTCACTCCATATGAGACAGAAGGAGATGAGGGCAGACAGGAATACTGTGAGAAGGTTGCGGTTCATGAGTTTGGTCATACAATCCAGGCACTCCTGCTTGGACCCCTGTATCCATTCATAATAGGAATTCCTTCTATAAGCTGGGGAAGCATACCGTATTTTCAGAAATTCAGAGATAAAAAGCAACTTCCATATACATGGCTCTTCTGTGAAAGGTGGGCTTCCTACTGGGGAGAAAAGGCCACCAAAGAGAAAGCAATCTGGGACTAGATGCATCTTACCGTCTGAAATCTGCCACTTACCGATTATTACAACATTATACCCTCCGTATTCGTTATTATTGGTTCATCCAAAGACGAAACGGAGGGTTTTTTAATGGAAACAAAGGCAGTAACCAGAAAACTTGAATTTAACAACAAGAGATCATGTGGATTGTGGCTTATCTTAGTGGGAGCGGTGCTGGGAGTATCACTTATCTTCGGCGGAAAGTTCATAGCTAACCCTGTAATCTTTCTGGCAGGCTATTATGCCAGCTTCTATATTGCAAATGTAAATAAGAAGATAAGAGCAAAACTATCAGACGGACCTGCAAGTCCATTTCAGATTAAAATGATATTCGTAAGCATCGCGCTCCTGTTTATCCTGATGTTCTGTATAGCAGGACCGTTCATCCCAAGCTGGAACTGGAGAATGATCTGGCTGGGTGTGAATCTTGCGACAGGAATACATTTCCTGCCATTCTACTTTGTACACGGACGTTCGATGATAGTTCTTGGAACAGTATGTACCCTGATTGCTGCTGGTGGATATATATTCTCTTCAGTTCCTGTTGTGATCTTTCTGGCAGCAGACAGTATAATGAAGATCTGCTTTGGCATATGGATGATAAATGTGATACCATAAGCTGGATGAATAAGTTTAGGAGGATGAGATATGCGCGTTGATATGAATATCTCTGAAGATATAAAAGAACCATATGCAGTGATCCATACAGCAGAGCTGACTCCGGAGATTGCGGAGCTGGTGCGTGAGATATCACAGTTCCAGAGTGACAGGCCTGTGTTGATCGGAAATCTTGATGAACGTATGGTGGTTATAGATCCGGAAAAGATAGTTCTCATAAGAGTTGAAAATGAGAAGGTCCATATTGTTACGGAAGAAGCTGCATACAGGATAGGCAAGAGAATGTATGAACTGCTGGAGGTTCTGGGAAAAGACTTTATGCAGGTATCGAAGTCGGCGGCTGTCAATCTGAAATATCTTGAAAGTGTGGAACCGTCCTTCAATGGAGTTATGCTGCTTCATATGAAGAATGGTGAGAAGGAATATATATCGAGAAAGTTTGTGCCGCAACTGAAGAAATACCTGGGGTTGTAATAAATCAATGGGTGAGCCGGCTAGAGGAGACAGATTGGAAAGGAGACAAATACTATGAAAACTTTTAAAGAAGTTATGAAAAGAGCATTTATCAGTATAGCTATGAGCTTTATTATATTTATAGTAATCGGAATTATATTTGATATTAAGGATGGAGGAAACTTTACACTTACGGATTATGGATTTACCAAGATGGCTCTTGCCTGTGTGGTAACAGGACTGGGATTTGGAGTGCCGACTCTTCTCTATAATTCAGAGAGACTGTCTCAGACACTTGCAGCGGTGATCCATCTTGGGATAGGATTTACTATTTACTTTGCGGCTGCATCCTTTGTGGGATGGATTCCGGTGGAGAGAGGAATAAAGGCCTGCGTGATCACAGTGGTCAGTGTAGTTTTAATCGGTCTTATTATCTGGTTATGTTTTATGAAGTATAATAGGAATCTGGCTGATAAGATGAATAAGGCTTTGAAAAAATAAATTCCTGCGGATGTTGCATTAAAGAATGTTGAATAATATATTGACAAAACGACGGCTTAGGTTAAAATAATCTGTGTTAATTAAATCTAATCAAGCTTCAGTGTGTTAAATGGAGGAGGCATCATGAATATACCAAAGGATCCGGTTATGTTAATGAGCTATATCAATACCCAGCTCAGAGATAACTATTCATCACTCAGTGAACTTACGAAAAGTATGGGGCTGGATGAGAAAGAGATTATAGAGAAGATGTCTTCGATAGGCATGAAATATGATGAGAAGCTTAATAAGTTTTTAGCCGGTTAAACTATAAATAATACGGCAATATTAAGGGAGTTTATAACTAAATATGACACTTAGAGATTTAAAGGCAGGGGAGTCTGCTGTTATTGCAAGCGTCGGCGGAGAGGGCGCTACAAGACAGCATTTCCTTGATATGGGAGTTATTCCGGGAACGGAAGTGACTCTTATAAAGTTTGCCCCTATGGGGGACCCGATGGAGCTTCGCGTTCATGACTATGAATTGACGCTCAGACTGTCAGAAGCAGAACAGATCGGAATCAGGAATTCGGGATCAGAGCCGGCGATTGAGGAGTCCGGCAATAAGAAGAATTCAGAGAAGAAAACAGAGAAGAAATCAGGAAAGCATCATCACCATCATCCGGGACTTGGTGAAGGCGGTATCTTCCATGAGAAGGCGACAGAGAAAAAGCTTCCGGAAGGAACATTGCTTACCTTTGCACTGGCAGGAAATCAGAACAGCGGAAAGACAACGCTTTTTAATCAGCTTACAGGCTCCAATCAGCATGTGGGCAACTTCCCGGGAGTAACGGTAGACAGGAAGAGCGGAGCTATAAAGGGAAAGCCTAATACAGAGGTTGTGGATCTTCCGGGCATATATTCACTGTCACCGTATACTGATGAGGAAATAGTATCCCGTCAGTATATAATCGGAGAGAAGCCGAAGGGCATAATAAATATAGTAGACGCTACTAATATAGAGCGTAACCTTTATCTTACCATGCAGCTTATCGAGCTGGATGTACCGATGGTTCTTGCACTCAACATGATGGATGAGGTACGCGGCAACGGTGGTTCCATAAAGATCAACGAGATGGAGGAACTTCTGGGAATTCCGGTCGTACCGATCTCTGCAGCGAAGAATGAAGGTGTAGATGAGCTTATAAGCCATGCACTTCATGTTGCAAAGTATCAGGAGAGTCCGGGCAAGAAGGACTTCTGTGATGAGTCAGATCATGGGGGAGCGGTTCACAGATGTCTTCATGGAATCATGCATCTTATAGAGGATCATGCAAAGCGTGCTGACATTCCGGTAAGATTTGCGGCCAATAAGATAATAGAAGGCGACAGCAGAGTAATTGATATTCTGGATCTTTCTCAAAATGAGAAGGAAATGATAGAGCATATCATCATCCAGATGGAAGAGGAACGTGGACTGGATAGATCAGCGGCAATAGCTGATATGCGTTTCTCCTTTATAGATAAGCTTGTTAAGGAAACAGTAGTAAAGCCTGAAGTAAGCCGTGAGAGAGAACGCAGCGAGAAGATAGATAAGATTCTCACCGGAAAGTTCACGGCGATTCCTGCATTTATACTTATAATGGGCCTTGTGTTCTGGCTTACATTCAATGTAGTTGGAGCATGGCTTCAGGGACTGCTGGAAAGCGGGATCGATTTTTTATCAGGTAAGGTTGAGGCACTTCTTGTGGCATCAGAGGTCAATGAAGTTGTGCACTCACTTATAATAGACGGAATCTTTAATGGAGTGGGAAGTGTAATATCGTTTCTTCCGATTATTATTATCCTTTTCTTCTTCCTCTCACTCCTTGAGGATACCGGATATATGGCGAGAATTGCATTCGTCATGGACAGACCCCTCAGAAAAATCGGTCTGTCAGGAAGAAGTATAGTTCCGATGCTGGTGGGCTTCGGATGTTCAGTGCCGGGCGTTATGTCCAGCCGTACGCTTCCATCAGAGAGAGACCGTAAGCTCACAGTGATGCTTATACCATTTATGAGCTGTACAGCAAAACTTCCAATATATGGATTCTTTATCGCTGCATTTTTCCCGGGAAGGGGAGCACTCATAATGATAGGCCTGTATCTTCTGGGAATACTTATGGGTATTGTGGTTGCCATTATATCCAAGGCGACGGCTCTTAGGGGTGAGGCGGTTCCTTTCGTTATGGAACTTCCGAATTACCGTATGCCGGGAGCAAGAAATGTACTGCAGCTCCTGTGGGAGAAGGCTAAGGACTTTCTGATGAAGGCCTTTACAATAATATTTGTTGCAACAATAGTTATATGGTTCCTCAGATCCTTTACATTGGGACTGGGACTTGCTGTAGATGCAGGAGACAGTATACTTGCAAAGCTGGCAGGAATCATAGCGCCGATCTTTAAGCCTATGGGCTTTGGAGACTGGAGAATAGCAACAGCACTTATAACAGGATTTATAGCAAAGGAAAGTGTTGTATCAACACTGTCAGTACTTTTTGGAAGTACAGATGCACTGGTGGCAGCCATCAGTACAGCGGCAGCCGGAGCGCTTCTTATATTCTGTCTGCTCTATACACCATGTGTTGCAGCTATCGCATCAATCAAAAGAGAGCTGGGAAGACGCTGGGCACTCAGGATAGTTCTGATCCAGTGTGCAGTTGCCTGGATAGTTTCCTTTGCGGCTTATGGCATACTCAGCATGATATTGTAGAAAGATTAGTATTATTCACAAAAATCTGGTTGAGAAGACAAATCATTTATAGTACAATTATGCGGTTAGTTGATTTTAACATGCATTTTAATATAAGAGGAGAATAATCATGAGTAAAAAACCAGTAGTTCTGATGGTCCTTGATGGTTTCGGACTTTCAGATAATCATGAGGCAAATGCAGTTTACATGGGTAATACACCTAACATGGACAAGCTGATGGCTGAATGTCCTTTCCAGAAGGGATATGCTTCAGGTCTTGCAGTTGGTCTTCCTGATGGACAGATGGGTAACTCAGAAGTTGGTCATATGAACATCGGTTCAGGAAGAATCATTTATCAGGATCTTACACTTATCACAAAGTATATAGAGGACGGAGATTTCTTCAAGAACGAAGAGCTTCTTCGTGCAATCAACAATTGTAAGGAGAATGGTAGTGATCTTCATCTTTGGGGACTTCTCTCAGACGGTGGTGTTCACAGCCATAATACACATCTTTACGCAATCCTTGAGCTCTGCAAGAAAGAGGGCTTCGAGAATGTTTACATTCATCCTTTCTTCGATGGAAGAGATACACCTCCTGCATCAGGTAAAGACTACCTTCAGGAGCTTGTTGATAAGACTAAGGAAATCGGCGTAGGTAAGGTTGCTTCACTTTCAGGACGTTACTACGCAATGGATAGAGATAATAACTGGGATCGTGTACAGAAGGCTTATGACTCACTCGTAACAGGTGAGGGCGTTAAGGCTACAGATCCTGTACAGGCTATGCAGGAGTCTTATGATAACGGAGTTACAGATGAGTTCGTTCTTCCTACAGTTATCACAGATGAAGCAGGTAATCCACTTTCACTTGTTAAGGCAGGAGATTCAGTAATCTTCTTCAACTTCCGTCCTGACAGAGCTCGTGAGATTACTAAGGCATTCTGTTTTACAGATGAAGACATTGCTGCTCAGGAAGGTGATGCTGATGATACAAAGTGCATCAAGTTCCTTAAGAGAGCTAACGGATATATGCCTCTTACATATGTATGCTTCAAGGATTACGATGAGACAATTCCTAACAAGTTCGTAGCATTCAAGAAGCAGGAAATCACAAACACATTCGGTGAGTACCTTGCAAAGCTTGGTCTTAAGCAGCTCAGACTTGCAGAGACAGAGAAGTATGCTCACGTAACATTCTTCTTCAACGGAGGAATCGAGGAGCCAAATAAGGATGAGGAGAGAATCCTTGTTAACTCACCTGCAGTTGCTACATATGATCTTCAGCCTGAGATGAGCGCTCCTCTAGTAAGTGAGAAGCTCAATGCTGCAATCAGATCAAATGAATATGATGTTATCATCATCAACTTCGCTAACCCTGACATGGTTGGTCATACAGGAGTTCTTTCAGCTGCTATCAAGGCAGTTGAGACAGTTGACAGCTGCGTTGGTACAGCAGTTGAAGCTGTTAAGGAGATGGATGGAGTTCTCTTCATCTGTGCAGATCACGGAAACGCTGAGCAGATGATCAATGCAGAAACAGGAGAGCCACATACAGCCCATACAACAAATCCTGTTCCATTTATCCTTTACAACTATGATCCTGCATACACACTTGCAGAGGGCGGAAAGCTCTGTGATATCGTTCCTACACTTCTTGAGGTTATGGGACTTGAGCAGCCAGCCGAGATGACAGGACATTCACTTCTTGTTAGAAAGTAATAAATTATACAGATGCCCTAAAGTGTAAAGTTCTTTACCTTGACGGAATGCACTGTGTTTGTTATACTCAAACTGTTGAAAGGGAGTAGCTTGCATCATGCTGCAGATATGTGGTGTCACGGAACGATGAGTTCTGTATGGTGTAATATATCTTCGTCAGATCGGGACTTATGGTCCCCGGAGTATATTGTAAATTGCGAGACTTTCACTGCGAATTACCGCGGTGAAAGTCTCTTTTTTTTTAACCTTTACATAAAACGTTTTATAAGAAGAAGGGAGACGTCATGCTGATACTAAACTTTCTGCTGCTCGTAATAGGATTCGTCGGGCTTATAAAAGGAGCAGACTGGTTCGTGGATGGAAGTGCCGGAGTTGCAAGAAAACTCAGGGTTTCATCCATAGTAATCGGACTTACGATAGTTGCTATGGGAACCAGTGCGCCGGAGCTGGCAGTCAGTACAACAGCAGCTCTTAAAGGTTCCAATGAGATAGCACTGAGTAATGTAGTCGGATCTAATATCTTTAATCTCATGGTTGTCCTCGGTGTGTGTGCTGTTATTCACAGCGTGCCGGTGGATAAGATAATCTTAAAGAGAGATTTCCCGTTCTCGATCGGAGCCATGATCCTTACATTCCTGGTTACCGGAAGAGGAGTGCTCTTCACTGGTGAGAAACTTACAAAGGATCCTGACAGCAGATTCCTGTTTGATATGGCAGATGATGTCGGAATGGTATCCCGTCCGCTGTCTATCACGCTTCTGGTAATCTTCACCGCGTATATACTTCTTCTTATTTATGATGCAAAGAAACATCCTGAAGAGGAAGAAGATGTAGAGTCAATGACATCAAAAAAATGTCTCGTTCTGATTCTTACAGGACTTGCATTTATAATAGCCGGCGGTCAGGCTGTAGTATACAGTGCGCAGTACATTGCCCGTTCTTTCGGAATGACAGAAACCCTTATAGGTCTTACGGTTGTTGCACTGGGAACTTCACTTCCTGAACTTGTAACATCCATAGTTGCAGCAAGAAAGGGAGAGACAGGACTTGCGATAGGAAATGTAGTCGGCTCCAATATATTCAACAATCTTCTGATACTTGGTGTATCATCGACGATACATCCGATAGCTGTAAATACAGCGTCCTTCTTTGATATGATAGTTCTGATCCTGATGAGCTTCCTTGTTATGCTTCTTGTGTTCAGAAAGAAAGAACTTGGAAGAGCAGGAGGAGCATTGATGCTTCTTGTTTATACAGCATATGTGATATTTGCTGCGATCCGATGAAACGGATAAATGCTTCAATCTGATTAGATGAAAATCAGGCGCCATACCCCTGAAATAAGGGATATGGCGCTTTTTGAATGCATGATCTGTAATCCTGAAATCTATAGTCATTATACAAAAAGTAAAAAAGAATAAAATAAATGTAATATATAGTTGACAAAATATCAGAAATAATGTATTATCTGTCTATCAAGTGAAGAAATGCCATGGAGGTGTGTGTCATGAATAATAATATTATTTTGGTAACAATTTATGTGGTTATTTTCGTAATCCTTATGATCGTGATTGGAAAGGGAATGCATAAGGATCAGAAGATGAAGCCGAAATATGATGAGAGGCAGATGGCTATAAGAGGCCGCGGTTATATGTTTGCCTTTTATACAATAATCGCAACAACATGTTTAATGCCGCTTATATTAACGGATAGCATGAGGGCTTTTCTGGGAGATACGATTTTCCTGATTCCGCTTTTTGTAGGACTTCCTGTACATGTAATGTACTGTGTATGGAACAACGCTTACATTGAACTTAATCTGAATGCCAAAGCATGGATAGGATACATGATTTTTATAGGTGCTTTTAACATCGGAATTGGAATCTGGGCTGTCTGTGATGGAAGAATGATCCAGGACGGAGTGCTTCAGGTAAATATAGCAAACCTGTATCTGGGAATAATGCTTGTCATAATAATTATCGAAATCCTTATAAAGAATGCCATTGACGGAAAGGAGGAAGATGACGATGAAGAATCTGAAGCTTAAAGCCGCCCGGGCCGGAATGGACATGTCGCAGGATCAGTTAGCAAAAGCAGTTGGTGTGTCGAGACAGACTATCAACTCGATTGAAAAGGGAGACTACAATCCGACTATAAAGTTGTGTGTCAATATATGTAAGGTGTTAGGGAAAACTCTTGATGAGTTGTTCTGGGAAGAATAGTATACGTTAACGACTTAAAGTTTGTCGTTTACGACAGAAAACATGCTTTTCACAACACATTTAATAATTTTGATTTTATATGATGTATAAATACATCATGTAATAAATATAAGTGTCGCTGGTGACACGAAGATAATATATTTTTCCGATTAAGGAATGTGGATACGGAGGTTTAAAAATGGGACTGGTTGTCAGAGATTTATTTAAAAAGTATGGTGAAAAGGTCGTAGTAGACCACATCGGTTTTGAGATGGAAAAGCCTGGTGTATATGCCATGCTTGGTACTAACGGAGCAGGAAAGACCACTTCCATCAGAATGATACTTGGAATGCTTGACAAGGACGGAGGAGAGGCGCTCTGGAATGGTGAGCCGCTCAACTTCGATACTTGCAACATAGGATACCTCGCTGAGGAAAGAGGCCTGTATCCAAAGTATACTCTTATGGATCAGATAAGATACTTCGGCGAACTCCGTGGAGTTTCAAAGAAAGATCTTGATGAGAGAATAGCTTACTGGGCAGAAAGACTTAAGGTTGAAGAGTATCTTTTCCCTGAGAAGTATGCTGCAGAGCAGGCTGCTCGTGAGGAAGAAGAGAGAAAGGCTCGCGGAGAGGAAGTTGCAGCAAAACCGGCTGCAAGAGGTATTCAGAGACAGAAGAAGATGAAGCCTAAGACAGCTGATCAGCTTTCCAAAGGTAATCAGCAGAAGATTCAGTTCCTTATAGCTATGCTTTCTGATCCTGAACTTCTCGTACTGGATGAGCCATTTTCAGGTCTTGATCCTGTAAATGCAGATATCCTTAAGGAAGTTGTAAGAGAGCAGATTGCTGCAGGAAAGTACATTATCATGTCCAGCCACCAGATGGAGGTTGTTGAAGAGTTCTGTACTGATATCACAATCATGAACCGTTCAAAGGCTGTAGTTAAGGGTAACCTTAACGAGATCAAGAAGAGTTACGGACGTGTTAATCTTACACTTAAGGTTGAGAAGGACGTAACAGATATAATCAACAAAACAGGTGTAGAGATCGTTACAGAGAAAGAATATGAATATAATCTCAAGGTTACAGGAGATGATCAGGCAAATGCACTTCTGAAGAATCTTATTGAAGCAGGAGTAAACATTGTAAGATTCGATCTTTCAGAGCTTTCACTTCATGAGATCTTTGTAAGAGAGGTAGGTGAAGAGAGCCGTGGCTAGTAAGAGTAATGCAGTAAATGAAAAGGAAAACATTTACAGCCTCAAGGGATTCAGTAAGGTTTTCAAATTCACCTTAACTCAGACATTTAAGAATAAGGCATATATCATAAGTCTTGTAGTATTTGTACTCACAATGTCTCTTATGGGACCTATCCAGTACTTCTCAGCAAAGTCCAGCATGAGTGCTTCAGAAAGCTTACTCAGTAATAAGGTTAAGGATGCAGCAACAACAAATCTTATTGTTTTAAATGAAACAAATGTAAGCGTTGATGTTGAGAGCTTAGGTCTTTCAGATAACGGACTGGGTGGTGCAGCGCTGGATATAATCGCTGATGGTTCAAAGACTGCATCAGATGTTATATCAGGACTTGGAAAGACAGATGTAGCTGTAATAATCCGCTTTGAGAATAATACATATAAGGTAGAGACTGTAAGAGCTGAGGATTCTGATATTCAGAACGAAGAGCTTGATAAGATAGGTTCTATCTTTGAAGAGGGTTTTAATACAGCCAGAATGAAGGCACAGAATCTGGATCAGGAAAAAATAGCAATGCTCCAGAAGGGTGTATATACAAATTCAGTTAAGACACAGGAAGAGTATATTGCCGCAAAATCAGATACATATACACAGAATCAGATGATGGGTATATTCTCAGTATACTCAATACTTATAATGATAGTTTCAACAATGTCAGCTTCATTTATAGTTTCATCTGTTACAGAGGAAAAAATATCAAAGCTTGTTGAGGGACTTCTCGTAAGTGTTCGCCCTATGGCACTTCTTATGGGTAAGGTCTGCGGAATGATGGTTTATGTAATTACCATTCTTATCAGTGGATTCGTATCTTCAAAGGTTGTGAACCTGGTTATGGAAAAGGTTCTGCATCTTGATATGTCTGCCGGTGCATCAGCAGGTTATGACTTTGCAGCACTGTTCAAGTTTGGAGCAGTTGGACTCATAATAATCTTAGTATGTATACTTATTACATACCTTGCCTTTGGCGGTTTCAGTGGTATGCTCGGTGCAGCATGTACAAAGACAGAGGACGCTCAGAGTGCAACAGGTACAGTTACAATGCTGGTATTTATCGGATACTTTGCATCAATGATGATCACCAGCAATGATAAGGCCATAGTAAGTACAGTGGCTTCTCTTGTACCACCGGTATCATTCTTTACAGCTCCTGTATATTATCTTACAGGAAGGATCAGCCTGCCAATCTTTGCAGCATCACTTCTTATTCAGATTGCTATAGTAGTAGGAATATGCCTGCTTTGCGCAAAGACATACAGAAAGCTGATCATCAATGATTCATCCAAGCCGAAGCTTCGTGATGTACTTCGTGCTGTAAAGGGTTAGGAGGGGCGTAATGTTTAAGAATTTTGATAAGGTTTTTAAGTTTACATTTAAAAATCAGGCTAAGACTAAATCATATATTACACTTACAGTAACACTGGCACTGGTCTTCCTTATTCTTCCGGGGCTTATCATGTTCCTTGCAGATTATTTCAAAAAGAAGGATGAAGGAGTAAAGGACTCAGGAGTTAAGTATGTGTATGTAGTTAATCCGGATGCGCCGGATGCAGATTATAACATCCTCAATATGCTTGGAACAGAGTATTACGAAGATATCAAGTATATGAACGTAGAAACAGTTGATGAAGCTCTGGACTATGCAGAGGGATCACAGGATACAATAGTTCTTGAATTCTATGAGAAGGATAATGAACTCTGTGCAGGAATCATCCTTCCAAATGATTCCAACATCAGTACTAAAGAAGCAGGATACTTTAATGACTTTATAGATGAGAACGAGCAGTTCATATCTATCTTTGCATCAGGAATATCCATGCAGGAGCTTATGCAGCTGTCACAGCAGACAGAAAGTGAGATATATTCTGCAAAGGGTTATGAGGCAGGAAAGAGCCTTAATGATGATGCAAATGCAAGTGAAGATATAGCTGCAAAAGCTTTCAAGCCTATATTCAGCTACATAATCATTTTTGCATCAATGATGATCCTTTACATAATGATAGCCAGCTATGGCGGTGGTGTTTCAAACAGCGTTGTTCTTGAAAAGTCATCAAAGCTGATGGATACCATGCTCATATCTGTAAAGCCTGAAGCACTTGTATTTGGTAAGCTTTTAGGAATTGTTTCAGCAGGTTTATTACAGCTCTTCATATGGATAATATCTATTGCTGTTGGATTCTTCGCAGGATTTGCTATATTAGAGAGCAGAGGATCAGGACTTCCTATTCAGGCGTTCTTCAAGATGATGAGCGGACTTGGACTCTTCTCAGTTCCTAAGATCATTCTTGCAGTAATTACAATTATATTTGGTATTCTTCTTTACTGCTCACTTTCATGTTTTGCAGGAGCAATATCAAAGAACAGAGAAGAGGCAGCTTCAAACAATACAATCTTTATGATGGTACTTCTTGCAAGCTTCTACATTGTATTCTTCTTTGGACTCAGCTCAGCAGGAGAAGGTCTTCCGCTCTGGATGATGTTTGTACCACCTGTAGCAGCTATGGTCCTTCCGGCAGCTCTTTGTCTTGGAACCATCAGTTTCGGAGCAGGAGCTCTTGCAGTAGCTCTTCTGGTTGGAATTGCAATAGCAGTTACCATCACTTCAGGAAGATTATATAAGATGATGTCCCTCTATAAGGGCAATAATGTAAAAATCGGAAAGGCCCTCAAGATGCTTTTCTCAGGTCAGGGCTGATAGAAAAATTTCATAAAAAAATCTAAGGTTTTATGTGATATTTTACGAAAATATATTTTGGGCTTACTTCAATTGCGATTATTTGTTATCATTATTATTGGCAGGTTTTGAACAGGAGAAATATCGTATAAGGAGCGTGAGAAATGTTTTCGGTAGGAGATTACGTAGTGTATGGCAGTAACGGTGTATGCCGGATTACTGACATAGGACCTATGGATCTTCCGGGAGTATCAAAGGATAAGTTGTATTATACTATGACGCCATGCTATATCAGAGATAGTTCGCTTTATACACCTATTGATAATCCAAGGGTTATAATGAGGCCTGTAATGACAAAGGATGAGGCTGAGAGCTTCGTCGAAAGCATTAAAGACATTGATGGAATTACCATCAAGGAAGAAAAGCGCAGGGAGCTGGAGTATAAGGAAGCAGTTCTTTCATGTGATCCGGAAGTTCTAGTAGGGATCATCAAAACAATTTATGGCAGGATGCATAATCGACTTGCTGAAGGCAAGAAGGTTACATCATCAGATTCGAAATATTTTCATATAGCAGAAGACAGCCTCTACGGTGAACTTGCTATCAGTCTTGGCATTGAGAAGGACGAGGTTAAGACCTATATCCATGACAAGATTGAAGCGTAGAGGGCTTAGGAGTATCATCCTGCAAATGAAGAGTCGACCGGGTTTATCCCGGTCGATTTTCTTTTGCGGGCGGTGCATATGTCTGGCAGACGGAGGAAGTGCACATTGGGAAGGACGGACTCATATTAGTTGAAAAAGGCGTGCCTGAGGTGTAAAATATATTAGTTAAAGTATGCCCTTTTGAAGAGGGGGATAACCCGAAAAGAGGTAACTCATTATGAGGAAGATAATCAGGAATATGGCACAGTGTAAGAACTGTGGTGACATACTCGAATCAAAGTCCAGATGTGATGCAAAGAGATGTTCTTGCGGCAGCATAATGATAGATGGTGGAAAGTTCTATCTTAAGAGAGAATGCAGGAATCCTGAAGCCCTTATAGAACTTAGTGAATGTACGGAAGTCGGAGAATGATCGAATGTCAGGACATAGAAGACATTTAAAATGGGATAAACTGGATAATACCGGTAATCTCTTTCCTGTAATAGCCAGGCCGGGAATGAGCAACGTTTATAGAGTTGCAGTTCTCCTGAAGGAAGAGATTAACGAAGAGCTTCTGCAGAAAGCCCTTGAACAGGTACTGCCTTATTTTGATATATTCCAGTATCATATGAAGAAGGGCCTTTTCTGGTACTATCTGGAAGCAAGTCCAAATCCATTTCCAAAGGTGGAGAAGGAACATACTTATCCATGCCAGTATATAGATCCGGATAACAACAGGGAACATCTGTTCAGACTTACATATTATAAGAACAGAATTAACCTGGAGGTATTCCACGCCGTAACAGATGGTAACGGAGCCTTTGCATTTCTGAAGGAGATAACCTATCAGTATATAAGAAATGCACACCCTGAGCTTAAGGGAGAGGTTAAGGATTCACTTGCAGCGGATACTTCTCTTAATACAGAGGACAGCTATGTTCAGAACTATAAGAAAAAGGCCAGAAAGACCTATAAGACGAAGAAGGCTGTTATAGTTAAAGGTGAGAAGTTCATAGTTAACCAGATGGGAATCATGCACGGTCTCATCAATCTTGCGGATATCAAGGCTGCAGCTAAGTCCTACGGTGTTACTATCAATCAGTATCTGGTAGGTGTGTACACCTGGGCTATATATAAATCTTATCTGAAGCTGAGAGCCAGTGATAAACCGATAAGTACAGCGGTACCGGTTAATCTGAGACCATATTTTGATTCAGATACGAATAAGAACTTTTTCGTTATGGTATCTGCCATATTCAATGCGGAAAAGGACAACATGAGTTTTGAAGAGGTTCTTGCTGAGGTAACGGCAAGTCTCAAGGAGCAGATCACGAAGGAGAATCTTGAGAGACTGTTCTCATATAATGTTTCAAATGAGATGAATATTCTCCTCAGAGCTATTCCGCTCTTTATAAAAAAAATAGCCATTGCTCAGGTTTATAACGCCTCAGCAAAGGCTAATACTACGACTATGACTAATCTCGGAGTTATGAAGGTTTCAGAACCTTACGGAGATTATATAGAAAGATTCCAGGGTATGCTGGCAATGTCCAAGGGACAGAACATTAAGTGTACTGTGGTATCTTATAACGATCTTCTGATAGCTTCCTTTACGGCAAGTATCAGAGAAACAGGTATCCAGAGAACATTCTTCAGAAAGCTTACTGAAGATAATGTTCGTGTATCTATAGAGACTAATGGAGCATATTACGAATAATGGCAAAGTGTATCAGATGTAAACTTGAAATAAAAGATGACACTATGATGTGCCCGCTCTGCAACGGCGTTCTGGTCCGTGATGAGGAAGAATTTGCAACAGCAGAGAAAAACAGTGACGGTACATATGTGTCAAGATCCATAAGTTATCCGGATGTGGCACCTGCACTTAAGAGAATGCAGATGGCTGTGCGCATAGCTATCTTTAGTGCGGTCATTGTTGCGGTTGTTGCCATGTTTGTAAACTACTATACCTATAAGGGTGTTATGTGGTCGCTTATAGTAGCTCTCGGACTTGCTTATGGATGCTTTACGCTTTTATATGCATTTAGTACAAGAAGAAGTCTTCAGAGGATAATACATGTTCAGGCCCTGCTTGCTATTATAGCGATGATCGCTCTTGACTATCTTACAGGGCATCAGGGATGGGCGGTGAAATATGCTATACCGATCGCCCTAATGGTTATTCCGGTGGGTATAGTTGTAATGATGATAATTAACGTTGAGAGCTGGCAGAGCTACATTATGACAGAGATCTCCTGTGCGTCGCTCTCTGTTGTACTTCTTATCTTAGCTCTGTGTAAGGTGATAAATAGCACGATACTGCTCCTTATTGCCACAGGAGTATCATGTGCAATACTTGCGGGAACGATCCTGTTTGGATCAAGACTTGTATCTGATGAGATAAAGAGGAGATTCAGAGTATAATGGCAGACTTAAGTGTACGTGCAAAGATTATTTCAGATATAGTGCTTATTCATAACAGAACAAGACGCGTGGAGCGAAGACTTCAGAATGAGGATTATGGTGAGAGTGAGCTGGATAAGCCATTCAAATATCCTGATTTCTATAATGCAGAGATCATAGATATGGGCAATTTCCGCATGGAGGTTCTGAAGAGGAACAATGCTGCCATAGATGAGTGGGCAGTTCTGCAGCTTCATGGCGGTGGATATCTGAGTCCGTTCAGGAATTCCTACAGAACCCTTGCAGGTCTTTACAGTGAAGCTGCAAGAGGAGCCACGGTTGTATCTGTGGATTACAGAGTAGCTCCGGAGAATCCATATCCGGCAGCAGTTGATGATGCACTGGCAGCATATCTATGGATACTTCAGGCAGGATACCTCCCGGAGAAAGTTATCTTCGGTGGAGATTCAGCCGGCGGAGGTCTGGCAATGGCACTCTGCCACAGACTTAAGAAATTGGGAATAGCACTTCCTGCGGGAATAGTGGCTATGTCACCTTGGACGGATCTTACTACAAGCCTTCCGTCCTATAAGGATAAATTTGATGTGGATCCGGTATTTGGTAATTCAAGATCAGAAGTTATCTTTGATAATCCATATCCGGGAGAAGAGAATCCGAAGAATCCGGAGATATCACCACTCTACGGTGATTTTGAAGGCTTCCCTCCGATGCTTATACAGGTTGGTTCAGAGGAAATGCTTTACAGCGATTCAGAAGCAGTTGCTGCAAAGGCAAAGGAAGCCGGAGTAAAGGTTAAGTTTTCGGTATACGAAGGCATGTTTCATGTCTTTCAGCTTTCAGCCATGCTCATGCCTGAATCAAAGAAAGCGTGGTTTGAAGTAAGACGTTTTATGGATGAGATAACCGGACAGGGAAGCTCGGAAGGTGAAACTGACGAAATGTCAGAGACAGAAGAATCCGGTGACGAAGGTTAATTTCAGAAGGGGTATAGTATGAAGAAGGGGTTTCTTGTAGTCAGCAGGGGTTCGGTTGATGAAGATATAAGAGAACGTTATCTGAAGGAACTGGAACTCATAATAGGTGAAAGATTTGAAGATGTAGAGATAAGAGCTGCATATACTGATGACAAGGTAAGAAAAGAACTCAGGGATAAGACAGGAGAGAAGGTTCCGTCTGTAAAAGCAGCTATGCTTGCTATGAAGGAGGACGGAATAACCGAGCTCACAGTTATATCTACCCATGTGGTTTCGGGATATGATTATAGAAAGATGAGTGAGGATATATCCAGCTGTGGAACTTTGTTCCAGAGAGTACGGGTGGCAAGACCGCTTGTGGAAATTGAACAGGATTTTGACCTTTGTGCCAGGGCTGTTCAGAGTGTCTACAGAGATAAGGTGGGCGATGGCTGTCTGATACTTATGGCAAGAGGAGCGGATGATCCTGATACGGAAGAAACCATGGAGAAGCTGGAGAAGGCCATTGCTGACCGTTTTGATGGAAGGGCATATATTGCAACCCTGAATGGCAGCAGAGGACTTACAAGAGTTCTCATGGATATGAAGAGACAGGGAAGAACAGGAAAGGTAGTGGTAGTGCCTTTCAGCTTCATTCTTGGAGAATTGAAAGAACATCTCTGCGGAGGAGAGAATACCTTTGAAGACAGATTATCCAATCAGGGATATGAGCCTGTTATCGTTGAGAATGGACTTGGTTTATACGATGCATTTCTCAGATTATATCTGAAGCATCTTTATGAAGCATAAATAACTTTTTGGAGAAAAAATTATGAACATTATGATAGCCGGCTGTGGAAAGGTCGGAAAATCAATTGCAATGAGGCTCTGTGATGAAGGGCATCAGGTTACGGTGATCGATATTGATGAGCATGCGCTTTCAGCTGTTACCAATTCCCTTGATGTTATGGGATATCACGGAGACTGTACAAGTATACGTACGCTTGAAGAAGCGGGTATCAAGGATACAGATCTTCTTATTACCGTAACCAGTGATGATGAGAAGAACATGCTTACATGTCTTATCGCCCGTAAAGCAGGCGGATGCCAGACTATAGCAAGAGTTAGAAGTCCTCAGTACGCTGAGGATATCAAGTATATTAAAGAGGATCTGGGTCTTTCGATGTCCATCAACCCGGAGAAGGTTGCGGCAGAAGAGATGCTGAGACTTATTCAGATTCCTTCAGCCTTTGAGGTTGATACCTTTGCAAAGGGACGAGTTAACCTCATAAGCTTTGTGGTTCCTGCAGATTCACTGCTTGACGGACTCCAGCTTAAGAATCTCCATTCCAAGACAGGTACCAATGCTCTTATCTGTATCGCAGAAAGAGATGGAAAGGTTATTATCCCGGGTGGTGATTTCGTTATACAGGCAGGAGACAGAATCTCAGTAACTCTTTCTCTTGTGGATGTTAATACCTTCTTCAATAAAGTAGGTATAAAGACTAAGCCTATCAAGAACGTGCTTATAGCCGGCGGTGGAACGATGTCTTACTATCTGGCCAGCAGGCTCAGCACACAGAAAGTTGGCGTAAAGCTTATCGAGAAGAAGCCGAATCGTGCAGATGAGCTGGCAGAGAAGCTTCCAAAGGCCATGATCATATGCGGAGACGCAACAGATAAGAGCCTTCTGGCAGAAGAATCTCTCGATGAGATGGATGCAATATGTGCACTTATGAATGAAGATGAAGAGAATATTATCCTTTCTCTTTATGCTAATAAATATACAAATGCGAAGATGATGACAAGACTTCACAGAGATTCCTATGAGGAGATAGTGTCGGAGCTTCCTGTAGGCCATATCATTTCAACCAAGAAGATAACGGCCGATTATATTACAAGATATATCCGAAGCATGCAGAATACCATAGGAAGTGATGTTGAGACGCTTTACAGAATGATGGATGGAGCGGCTCTCGCACTGGAGTTTAATATCAGAAGCGGTTTCCCGGGAGCGGGAATCAGCCTCAAGGATCTCCCTATTATAGACGGAACACTGATATGCTGTATCAATCGTAACGGAAAGATCATCCGTCCGGGTGGAAATGATACCATGGAAGTCGGGGACAGTGTGGTGATAGTAACTACTCATAGCGGACTTAAGAGTCTGAATGAGATAATCAGGAGATAATCGGGTGTCATGAATTACCGTTTGATATTACAATTTTTAGGTTCGCTTCTTCAGTTTGAAGGAGCATTCCTCTTACTGCCATTTTTAGTGGGACTTTACTATCATGAGTCTCAGGCAAAGTATCTTTTAATTATAGCGGCAGCGGCGGCTTCTATCGGAACTCTTATGAGGATCATCAAGCCGAAGTCCAAGAAGCTTCATCCAAAGGAAGGCTTTATCGTTACAGCACTTTCATGGCTCCTTATGAGTCTTACAGGTGCTATGCCGTTCTTTATATCGGGAGAGATTCCGAACTTCACAGATGCTGTATTTGAAACTGCATCAGGCTTTACAACAACAGGAGCAAGTATCCTGACTGATATTGAGGGTATGGCCAAATGCATGCTGTTCTGGAGAAGCTTTACTCACTGGATCGGCGGTATGGGCGTTCTGGTGTTTATGCTCATATTCCTTAAGTCTACAGCAGATGAAATGAATCTGATGAAGGCAGAGTCTCCGGGACCATCAGTAGATAAGCTGGTACCCAGAGTCCGTACGACTGCATTTATCTTATATGCAATGTACACAGGAATTACTATTGTCAGTATAGTGTCCCTTTATCTTGCGGGAATGCCATTCTTTGATTCGGTCTGCATAAGCTTTGGTAGTGCAGGTACCGGAGGATTTGGTGTAAGAAGTGACAGCTGTGCCAGCTATTCAGCGCTGTGCCAGGTTATCATTACGATTTCGATCATAATGTTCGGCTGCAACTTCAAGATATACTATCTGATAATCAGTAAGAAGTTTAAGGACCTCCTGAAATGCGAGGAGGTTATCTGGTATCTGATAATCTTTGGACTTGCTGTAGCAGTTGTATGTCTCAATATTGTAAATGAAGTAAGCTCTATTGGGGAAGGCGTAAGAACATCAGCTTTCCAGGTTGCTTCGATCATGACGACAACGGGTTATGCTACAGTGGATTTTAATAACTGGAATACCCTTGCCAGGGCGGTAATGGTGCTTATCATGTTTATCGGGGCCTGCGCAGGTAGTACCGGTGGTGGTATCAAGGTTTCAAGATGGATGCTCTACTTTAAGCAGATCAAGAGAGAGATTTCAAAGTATACACATCCGCGTTCAGTAACCAAGATACGTCTTGATGGAAATGTAGTGGATGAGGATACCATAAGAGGTGCAAATGTATTCCTTATGGCTTATGCCTGTGTCTTCATCACATCTTTTATGATCATCTGTCTTGAAAACAGAGACCTGGTAACAACCTTTACATCAGTTGCTGCGACAATCAATAATATCGGTCCTGGTCTTGGAGATGTAGGACCAACCGGAGGTTTCTCAACATTTTCTATTTTATCAAAGTGGGTATTCATCTTTGATATGATAGCAGGAAGACTGGAGCTCTTCCCTGTACTGATAATGTTTGCACCTTCGACCTGGAAGAAGAAGTAAATAAACAAAATAAAAAAACAACTTAGAATGCATCGCTGCATCCTAAGTTGTTTTAATACATACGTTTATTTATCTGATCTCAGAATAACCGCCGGCTGATACAAGACCGTCAAGCTTAACGCCTGACTGGCAGTAAGGGCAGTTATGTGATGAATATGACGCATATCCTTCGATATCATTCTTATGGAATATTGAATGTACTTCGTTGCCTTCAACCTCGTCTACAGCTGAGAAGATAGCAGATATGCCGGAGATATCTCCACCATAGTACTGGATACATTCAATGGCCTTCTCTGTGGTCTGTCCTGTGGTGATTGTTGAAAGAAGCAGGAGAACATGTCTTGAATGAATCATAGGGATAACATTATCCTTGAAGGTGAGCTGACCAACTGAGTTAACCTCAGGAGTGATAACATACATGGTTCCATGCTGGTTCATGCTGATGATACCGGAAGCGGTAAGCTCATCTGCGAGATATGCACCAATAACCTCAGTACCATCTATACAAACGATGGTATCTATAACTGAGGAAGCAATATACTCAGAAGCCATAGACTTTGCAACTGCCTTAGCCTCGCTTGAACGAGCCTTGAGAGTAGTAAGATCTATGTAGTAGTTAATGTGTGAAGATGATGTAGCGAAGTGTCCCTGTGACACCTTAAGCTTAATCTGATTGTTATACGGTGAATCTACTTTAAATGTTTGCATATTAGTCCCCCTTTTCATGTACTACACCTATGCTGTATATGGTTAACGTGCAACCGAACAGTTACACTCACCCATATATTATAACTATTTCGATCATAAGTGTCAAAAGGGAATACATTTATTAAGAGGAGTTTTATGAGAGCTCAGAACGAACTATACATAGGGCCGTCAGGCTCAGGAAAATCAGCTGCTCTTTCACGTTACCTGTTGGAAGAGGCATATAAGAATCCGGATAAGAATTATATACTGATCGTTCCTGATCAGTCCGCCAGTGCTTATGAGAAGCGGCTCCTCAGGATGAACGGTGAGCTCTTCGGAATATCCGGTCTTCTTAACGTGGATATTCTTGGTATGTCCAGACTGGCCTTCAGAATATTCGAAGAATATGATGTTCCTTCAGGCAGGGTACTGGAGGAATTTGAGAGAAGCATGATGGTCAGAGCAGCCTGCTCCAAGGTTGCAGGAATGATGAAGGTATATGGAAACAGCATAGATAAGAAGGGCTTTATAACTAAGGCAAAATCCCTTATCTCTGAGCTGCTTCAGTTCGGAATCAGTCTGGAAGACCTGAAGCTTCTTATAGATAAACTTGTTGAAGCCGGTTCAGTATCACTGGCTGATAAACTGAGTGATATCAAGCTTATATATGAGGAGATAACGGTAAGATTCTTATGGAATGCAGGGGCAGAGCTTCCGGAGGGAAGGATGAAGCTTCTTGCCGAGTGCCTCAGGAATAATAATGTGAAGAGCATGGTGGACAATGCGGTAATAGTATTCGATGAGTTCAGAGGCTTTACACCTGATCAGTTTGATATTATCGAGGCACTGGAAAACAGAGCAGAAAGAATGATATTCAGTCTTACCATGGAAGGATGGATCGTACAGGAGGATAAGACTGTACGTGAACATGAGCTCTATTATCAGAGTTATATAACATATAAAACTTTGATGGAGATACTCGTTCAGAAACCTGTGATCAAATACTATAAGAGAGGAACAGACCTTTCACGTTTCAAAGAAGGAAGCGGCCTGGAGCATCTGGAGAAGGGAATATTCAGATTCCCTATCCATGAATATGCTGGGATTCCGGAAGATATAGAGATCTGGAGAGCAGATGACCAGGTAATAGAACTCAGTGTTGTAGCAGAGGATATCTTAAGACAGGTAAGAACAGGTGCAAGATATAAAGACTTTGCAGTTGTGACTGCTGATATGCAGGGACTCAGTGCCTATGCAGACGGAATATTCAGGAGTTATGGAATACCTGTATTTATAGACGAATCAAGAAGTTTTGGAAAGAATCCGTTTACAGAAGGACTTATTAAACTTCTTCAGATAATAGATAAAGATTTTAATTACGACAGCATCTTCGGATTTATCAAACTTGGACTTATGGATGATGATATATCCGGAGCTCTTGATGTGCTTGAAAATCATGCCCTTAGACATGGTATCAGAGGAAGACGTTCCTGGGAAAAGATAATAGAAGTATCGAGGGACTCTCTGGATGAAGAGCTGAAGGATGAAATAGTGGATGACTATATGAATTGCGAGAGAGCCAGAAGTGCAATCATGGAACTGCTTATTCCGATGCTTGTGTTGGACAGAAAGTGTGAGAAGGTAAGTAATATTACCAGAGCACTCAGAACCATGATGGCTCCTGAGAAGCTGGACTATGAAGGAAGAATAGAACTGACTGTAAGTATGTATGAGAGACTTGGAAAGCATGCTGAGGCAAATGCACTCAAGGGACTTTTTGAGAAGCTTTGCGCGATTTTTGACAGTATAGATGAGATGCTCGGCGATGAAGAAATGAGCATACATGATTATCTTGAGATCCTGTCTTCAGGAATCGAGGATATGAAGCTGGGAGTTATCCCACCGACTCTTGATGCAGTGGTTGTTGCTGACTGTGAGAGAAGCCGTCTCGACAGAGTGAAGACTATATACTTTATCAACATGAATGAGGGAATCCTTCCTGCAGTTTCATCGGGAGGAAAGCTCCTTTCAGACAGAGATAAGGACAGAATAGAAGAAGTATTTAATGATAACGGAATAAGAAAGAAGCTGGCACCGAATGACCGCATACAGAGTTATATGGAGCAGTTTTATATCTATCAGATGCTCACAAAACCGGAGCAGAAGTTGGTGCTTTCCTATGCGGATGCAGCAAGAGATGGAAGTTCCATGGAGATATCCTACGTTCTCGGAAGAATAAAGAGACTGTTCCCTGAACTTAAGGAAGAGAGACGCGTTCCTGAGCCGTTCAGTGGAACCAGAGAGACGGACATTTATGATTTTACCAGCAGTGTACGTCAGGCCATGAATATGCTGAGGGACAGATCCGTTTCAGAGCTGGAGAAGGAGGATACATTTAACAGGACTATCCAGGACATTGCAGACTTCAGAAAGCTGGATCCGGAATGCTTCTGTTATGATGCAGATGCGATACTTTACAGCAATCAGGCAGAGAACCTTCCGCAGGATATTCTGAAAGATCTGAAACTGGAGATATCAGTATCGAAGATGGAAAGCTATGCCGGCTGTCCATATTCATACTTCCTCAGATATATACTCAAGTTATCTCCTAGAGAAGAGAGGCAGCTTGGGGCTCTTGATGTGGGTAATATTCTTCACAGGGCGTTGGAACTTACGGGTGAATCTGTAAAGAATGATTTCAGCAACGACTGGAAGAAGATTAATGATAAGAGTCTTACAGATGTGGCTGAAAAGGCACTGGACAAGGCCCTTTCTGAAAATGAGTTCTTCAGGGATGAGTCTGAGACAGAGCAGGGAAAGAATAATGTCATAAGAAATGAATTGGCAGATCTTATGGGAAGAACAGTTAAAACCATTAAGTATCAGATAGGTCAGGGAGGAATGATACCGGAAGCTTTTGAGCAGACATTCTCTGCAACCTTTAAGGCGTCCCGTCCTGATGGAGAAACTGTTCCGATAACTATAAACGGAAAGATAGACCGACTGGACAGTTTTGAAACTGACGGTGAAAAGGTATTTCGTATCATAGATTATAAGACCGGAGACAAAGCATTTGATCCTGACCGCATTAAGGCAGGAACAGATCTTCAGCTGGCAGTCTATATGGATATTATAAAAGAAATCTTCAAGAGAGATTTTAAGGACAAAGATGTTATTCCGGCAGGCATGTATTATTACCATGTGGCGAATCCGGATGTTTCTGAACTTTCTGAAAAGCAGATTGCAGGTGCCGGAGGAGATGAGTCGCTTGCTGCTGAATTAGAACAGTATAAGCTTCTTAGAATGAAGGGAGCTGTCAATATTGATGATCCTGAAAAACATAAGATAGCAAAACTTCAGGAAGATGGAATAGTTGATGATTCCGGAAACTTTGGAAAAGGAACGGTCGTGCCGATTGATAAAGGCAGAGGAGAAGAGTTTTCCAAGAGTACGTCGGCTATAGTGACTAGTCAGCTGGAAGGACTTGGTTTATATAGCAGAAATAAAATGGTTGATATAACAGAGCAGATTCTTGAAGGAGATATCAGAAAGCAGCCTGTAAGATTTGGAAAACAGGGTAAAGTTAAATGTGTATATTGCGATTATAAGCAGATCTGCAGATTCGGAATATACGGTGGACGAGTTAATTATGTACCGGACAGGAAGGAAAGCGCAGTAGTGGCTATATCAGCTATGACGCAGGATGTACGGGAAAGGGTTAATTATGACAGAATGGAACAAAGCACAACTAAGAGTTCTGGAAAGTCTGAATGAGGATAAGAATATCCTCGTATCAGCGGCAGCCGGATCAGGAAAGACGGCAGTGCTTGTCGAAAGAATTATTAGAAGTGTTATGGAAAACAAATGTGATATAGACGAGCTTCTTGTAGTTACATTTACCAGAGCTGCAGCTGCACAGATGAAGGCGAAGGTCATAAAGGCTCTTGAGGATGTATGTGAGAAGGGCGAAGATCCGTCTATGGTAAAGCAGCTGGCACTGGCTGAAAATGCAGATATTACCACCATAGACAGTTTCTGCAACAGAGTTGTCAGAGATAATTTCAGCCTTATCGGAATTGATCCGGCATACGACTTTTATGATGCACAAGAAGCAAAGATGCTTCATGAAGATATTCTTGATGACTGCTTTAACGAGTGGTATGAGACGGATGAAGAATTTAAGAGGCTGGCCAGTCTTTTTATGAAGAAGGGCATGGATGATACAAAACTCAGAGATGCTATTTTCCAGATATACAGAGTGTCTCAGAGCCATGCAGATGAGAGGGGCTTCTTCGATGGAATGAGAAAAGAAGCAGAAGCTTCCGGTGACGAGGTTAGAAAGCTCCCGTGGTTAGTGTCTGTTGTCGATGAGGCCGAAAGGTTTTTTACAGATGCGAAGCTTCGTTTAGAGAAATTGAGAGAAGATTATCTGCCGCTGAAAGGACTGGAGAATGATAAGCTGGTAAGTAATCTGATAGACACAATTTCGTCTGATATAGATAATGTTTCTGGCTTTCTTGATGCGAAGTCAATGGAAGAGATGCGTCTTGCTGCATCAGCGAAACTGAAAACCTTCAGTAAGAAAAATGCATGCATAGAAGCCTTTGGAAAAGATATAGAAAACTATGCATCACTCAGAGAAAATATAAAGCTGTTCTTTCAGACTATACCTGATATAGGTGAAATCATAAAGGAGCAGGACAGGAATCGATGGATGACTCTTAAGATGATAGAGTGTACCGAGGTTTTTGCTGAAAGACTTCTTGCTGAAAAGAGACGAAACAGGAAGTATGAATTTGGAGATATAGCGCATTTCGCATATAAGGTTCTTCGTGATGAAGAAACAGGATGTCTTACTCCTGCTGCAGTGGAACTACGAGACAGATACAGATACATATATATTGATGAGTATCAGGACAGCAATGATCTTCAGGAGGAAATTCTTAACTCGGTTGCAAGACGTGATGATAAAGGGAATCCATGTAATGTTTTCATGGTCGGTGATGTTAAGCAGAGCATATACAGATTCCGACTTGCCAAGCCGGCACTGTTTATGGAAAAGAGTGCGAATTATGCAGAAGAAGACGGGGACGGTATCCTTCTGAATCTCAATACCAACTACAGATCCAGAAAAGAGATACTTGAAGCGACAAACTTTATCTTCAGGAATCTTATGATAAAAGAAGTGGGCGGAATAGAGTACGATGACGAAGCCCGTCTTAATGCACCTGAAAAAAAGAAGGATGCAGAAGGGGAAGAGGAGGAAAGAAGAATTCTTCCTGAAATCCTTTTATTGAATACTAAAACAGATGATGGAGCATCAGATGAAGATGCAGAAGAGGGTTCTGAAAGTGGTGCATCTTTAAGCTCTCTTGATCTGATGAACGGTGATGAAGCGGAAGCTATCATGATCGGAAAAAGAATACTGGAACTTGTAGATGACAGTAAGGATTCCGGATTGGGTAGGAAGGTAAACTTCGGTGATATAACCATCCTTATGAGAACAGTCTCGGGAGCTGAACCGATGATCGATATTCTCACGGGAATGGGAATACCGGTAAAACTTGATAGTAAATCGGGCTATTTCGATGCTTCAGAGATAATGACTCTGTTAGCAGTTCTGTCGGTAATAGATAATTCCAGACAGGATATACCATATGTGTCAGTCCTGTTATCGGAGATAGGCGGTTTTACAGAACCGGAGCTGGCATTGATTGTTACAAGAAGGCCGCTAAGAAGGAGATATATGTATGATATGTGCGTTGATTTTGCCAACGCATACAGAGATGCTGAAGATGATGCTCTGAGAAAAACTGCAGTAAAGTTAGACCTGGTAAATGGTCTGATCGAAAAGTGGAAAGCGGTTAAGTCATATATATCTATTGCAGAACTTATTGACAGGATTCTTGAAGATACTGAATATGATGTATTTGTATCTTCCATGCCTGAAGGTGACATCAGACTGGCAAATGTAAGAATGCTCAGGTACAGAGCAGAAAGCTTTGAGAAATCAGGTTTTACCAGCCTGTTTGAGTTCATGCGTTATATTGAAAAATGCAAGATCCATGATATTGATTTTGGTAAGGCAGAAGCTGCTTCCGATGCAGGAAATGTGGTGCATGTAACTACTATCCACAGCAGTAAAGGTCTTGAATATCCGGTAGTTATACTGGCAAGAACGGCGCATAACTTTAATACGAATGATCTGAATTCAGCTGTAATGGTTGATTCAGAACTTGGAATAGCCCATGATTCATATGAGGTTATGGAGAATGGCATATGCATGTCCAGAAAGGGAATCAGAAAAGAGATTTTCAGACGCATACAGATGAAAGAGATGATAGCTGAGGAAATGCGTCTTCTATATGTTGCAATGACACGTGCCAAAGAAAAGCTTATCATAACCGGAAATACAAATACTACAGACTATTCAAAACTGTCTTATAATTATGAGACCATTATAAGTAAATGCCATGCACTGCTTAAAATGCTTCTTCCGGCTGTCAACTGTGACGGCTTTGAAAACTTCTTTGAATTGAAGACCATGAATAAGACAGAAGTTATATCAGAGTACACAGGTATAAAAGAAGGAAAAAGAGCTTCAAAACCGGAGGAGGCCTACGCCAGATTAAAGAGCAAGGTCCTTGAAATAGAGGCTGATAAGCCGGATATAGCAGTTAACCCTTACAATTACACCTATCCTTATCTTGCGGCGGTTTCTGCGCCTTCTAAGGCGGCTGTAAGCGGAATTGAAAGAGCCTATACGATAAAGCTTGAGGAAGAAGGAAAGATTCCGAGAAGGATCACCCTTGACCCGAAGGCAGTGGAAGCAGAGCTGGCACAGGCAACGGACGAGGAAGTGGCTGAACCGGATGAAGAAAGATTTGATGACAGAGATCCGGTTGAAGAAAAGAAGAAGGATATATATCCCGGTACAAGACGAGGAACCGTTATCCATAAGATTATGGAACTTCTGGACTATTCGAAGATCAATTCCCTTAGTGATATGGATGCGGAGATAGACAGGATAATCGAGAAGAACTTCTTTACGGATGAGGATAGAGCACATCTCAGAAGAGATATGGTTCTTGGCTTCTACAGTGATGATGAGACCTCTCTCTTCAGAAGAATGAAGAAAGCGGCGGAAAGAGGCATGCTTTATAGAGAGAAATCCTTCCTTATGGGAATGAAGCCTTCAGAGATTCCTGGACTGGGTTACAGTGAAGAGAACTTCGGTGATGATATGATCACGGTTCAGGGAATCGTAGATGCTTTCTTCTATGAGATAGGAGAAGATGGACAGAAATATGTAACCCTTATTGATTACAAGACAGACCGTGTAAAGGAAGCGACAGAGCTTATCGACAGATACAGTGTTCAGCTTGAATTATATGCTCTTTCACTTTCAAGGATTACAGATGCGAAAATAAATGGTATAATATTTTATTGCTTTGCACAGCAGCAGGAGGTTGACTGCCCTGTGAAGCTGAGTGACATTTGAAAAGGAGATATATATGTCCAGAACAGATTTAGAAAAAGAAGGAATTACATTACTTGGAAATAAGAAAACAGCTATACCTCAGGACTATGCACCGGAGGTACTGGAAACATTTATCAATAAGCATCCGGATAATGATTACTTCGTAAAGTTCAACTGTCCGGAGTTCACAAGTCTCTGCCCTATCACAGGTCAGCCGGACTTCGCTACAGTTTATATATCTTATGTTCCGGGAGAGAGAATGGTCGAGAGCAAGTCTCTTAAGCTCTATCTCTTCAGTTTCAGAAATCATGGAGATTTCCATGAAGACTGTATGAATAAGATTATGAAGGATCTTATCGCACTTATGGATCCAAAGTATATCGAGGTATGGGGAAAGTTCACACCACGCGGTGGTATATCCATCGATCCATACTGCAATTACGGAAAGCCTGGAACAAAGTGGGAAGAGGTTGCATGGAAGAGACTTACAGAGCATGACATGTATCCGGAAAAAGTAGACAACAGATAAGAAAGAGGAAGTTATGACAAAGCAGGAAGCTGAAAAGTATATAAGTGATATCCCTAGATTTGCTGATAAGACAGGACCGGAGAATACCCGGAAACTCATGGAGATACTTGGTAATCCGGAGAGAGATGCAAAGACTGTTCATATAGCAGGAACAGATGGAAAGGGTTCTGTAGCTAAGATGATGAGCCTTATGCTGGAGGAGTCAGGATATAAGACCGGACTCTTTGTATCTCCGCATCTTGTAGATATTAATGAAAGAATATCCATCAACGGAGTAAATATCAGTGATGAGGATTTTGGAAGAATATTTGATGTCGTTAAGGATGCATCAGATAAGCTTGTAGAAGCAGGCGGAAGTCATCCGGCATATTTCGAATTCCTGTTTGCCATGGGAGCCGTATATTTTTCCGAGCAGAAGGCAGACTATGTTGTATATGAGACAGGAATGGGCGGAAGACTTGATGCCACAAACTGCATACAGCCTTGTATGACAGCCATCACCCGCATTGGTTTCGATCATACCCAGTACCTGGGAGATACCATAGAAGAGATTGCAGGAGAGAAGGCAGGCATTATCAAGAAGGGCGTGCCTGTTGTATACTTCACAGGTAAGACTTCCGCTAACAAAGTTATAGAGCATGTGGCAAGAGAGAAGGGATGCCCTGCATTTAATGCGTACTGGACAGAGATCATCATTAACAGTACAGAGCAGGGAAAGATTGATTTTTCCCTTGATAACAGATATTATACATACAATAATCTGATACTTAACAATGGCGCTGTATATCAGACAAGGAACGCAAGCGAGTCTGTTTATATGTTTGACAGGCTGTTCCATGATATGGATATAGCCGAGAAGTCGGATATCATTCACAGAGCACTGGCAAGATTCAGTATGCCGGGAAGGTTCCAATATCTGAAGAATAATGTTATACTCGACGGAGCGCATAATCCTGATGCGTGTGAAGAATTCGTTAAGGCGCTGAAAAAGCAGTATGGAAACCTGAGAAAGCTGACTGTAAAACTTATCTTTGCGGTATCAAGTGATAAGGATTACGAGAAGCTGATAGAAACTCTGTCTTCAGGTATCGCTCCGGATATGGTATACGTTACGGAGCTTGAGTCCGGAAGACGTCTGGACAGCAAGGTTGCCGGTGAGCTTTTTGCAAAAGCTCTGGGAGATAAGGCAGAGATCGTATATTCGAAGAGTTGTGCAGAGGCATATAAGACAGCCATGGAGAATCTGCAGGATGAGGAACTTCTTATAATTACAGGTTCGTTATACATGGCGGGAGAGGTTTTAAAGATACAATGATAGATTTTGATGAAGAGATTAAAAGATTTGCTCCAAGTCTGGAAGTAAGCCAGGCAGAGGAGGATATATATAAGAACGATCTTAAGGATATAGCAGATATCGTTCTTCAGATGACTGAGGATCTGAGAGGAACCGAGAGGAAGTAGTTATGGCAGGAAGAAAACTGTGCAGCTACTGTGGCAAGCCTGTGGGAGCGGGAGGCTACTGCACGTCATGCAGACTCCACGAAAGCTTTCTGAAAAAAGCAGGCAACACATCGCTGTACTATTACAACATAGGTCTCGACAGAGCCAGAGTTCATGACCTTACCGGTGCTATGGATGCTCTTAAGATGTCTCTCAGATATAATAAGACGAATGTGGAAGCACGTAATCTCCTGGGACTTATATATTACGAGATGGGAGAGACAGTGCCGGCACTGTCCCACTGGGTAATGAGTGCAAATTACAGATCGTCTGATAATCCGGCAGTCAAGTATCTGAAGGAACTGAGAGATAATCCTAAAACTCTTGAAGAAAGCGATGAACTGGCAAGAGTATTTAATCAGGCTCTTCAGCAGGCAGAGAACCACGAATTTGATCTGGCTAATATACAGCTTCATAAGTGTATTACCGGAAATGATCACTTTGTGAAAGCATACCTTCTGCTTGCACTTATCTCTATAGAGACAAAGAGAAATGGTGTGGCCAAGAAGTATCTGGCGCATGTTCTTTCTATTGATAGAGGAAATACAACAGCCATACATTTACTGAGAGAGATGGGCGAGACTGATGAAAGCCTGAACAGGCTTATAGAGCAAAATGAGGAAAGCTCAGGAGAGATATTCGATTATTACGGAATGGAAGAGGAGGTCGGAAAGAGACCTGCCCGTAAGATCAGTCCGAAGGAAAAAGAGAAGGTCAGGGTAAGAGTTAAGAAGACCAGAGAACAGAATATGGTCCGATACTCCAACCTTTACATGTTTGCCGGAATCATTATAGGCGCATGTGTGTTCTATTTCCTTATAGCTCCGGGAATAAAGAAGGAATTTAACGACAGGATCAATGAGATGGAGCGTACATATAACAGTACGCTTGCATCCAGAAATTCAGAAATAGATAACCTGAATACCCAGCTCAGAAGTGCAGAGGAAAAGGCTGCGGTCTATGATGAGATGGAATCAGGTTATAAGAAGACTATCGATCAGCAGAAGGAAGAGATAGAAACTCTTAAGACTGCGGTCGAAGCCGGTGGTGGTTCGGTTGTAGTTGAGCTCCCTGATGATAAGAGAGAAGGGGAAGGCTTGGAGGCTGTTAACAGAACCGGTGTCGGTCATAATATCGGACAGGTGGATAATGCTGCTGCAGAAAGAAATAATGCAAATGTCAGAGGCATAACCAATTCCGATATAGAGCTTCTTATTCAGGGTGAATAACATGAAGAAGTTTTTTAAAGCAAAGCAGCTTATAAAAAGTATGGTTCAGAATGATTATCTTCCGGGCATATATAAAAAGGCTGCAGCTAAGGGAGAGGTTGATCCGAAGAAGGTCATATTTGCAGATGCACATTCGAACGGCCTTACGGAGAACATGATCCCGGTGGCCAGAGCTCTGAAGAAGAGGGGCTACAGCGTAAAGGTCATGTGCAGAGATATCGGAAAGATGAATATGATAGATGCCATGAGCTTTATGAGACAGTTCATGATGGAATATGCAACCTCCGGGATGATATTCATATCGAGTTATTTTCTTCCGGTTTCATCCTGTGAGAAGAGACCGGAGACTAAGGTTATCCAGCTGTGGCATTCTGGCGGTCTTCTGAAGAAGATGGGATATGATACAGCTGATGATATTCCTGAATATTATAAGGGCGATGTGACGAAGAACTATGATCTCGTTACAGTAAGTGCACCGGTATGTGAGCCGGTCTGGGAACAGGCCCTCAGACTCAGTCCGGGAACGGCAGTGAGTACAGGAATAGCAAGAACAGATACACTTATGGATAGGCGTTGGCAGGAACGCTGCAGAGAGAAGTTCTTTAAGGAACATAATGAGGCTCTCGGAAGAAAAGTGGCATTATATGCTCCTTCCTTTTCAGGAAATGCAGCGGACCCTCAGTGTTCTGCCATGAGTACAGGACAGGATAAGGTTCTCTATGAATTAGGTGATGACTGGTATACGATAGTAATGCCTCATCCACTTATGAGAACAGGAAAAGACAGCGTAAATACAATGGAGCTTCTTCCGGTGGTGGATCTTCTTATCACGGATTATTCTTCAATTGTTTTTGATTATGCTGTATACAGGAAGCCTTTTGTGTTATACTGTCCCGATATAGAGCTGTTTAGAACAGAAAGAGGTTTCTATAAGGATCCGGAAAGTTTTCCGTGCAGGCTTATTACTGAACCGGAAGAACTGAAGGAATGCATATTATCATCAGATTATGATATTGATCCGAAAGAATATGATGCTTTCTGGAAAGAATATATGGGTTCATGTGACGGACACTCCGCTGAAAGAATAGTGGATGCGGCTGTCAGATTATAAGGAGGAATAATGGGAAGTAACGGTACGCTTTTAGACTTTATTAAGAAAAACAGCAAGAATCTCGCGGTACCAGCAATTATGCTTATCATAGGCTTGTTTTTTATCATCAAGCCGGATGGAGCGCTTGATATAACAGTTAAAGTAGTTGGAATACTTTTTGTAATTGTGGGTGTTCTTCTGGGATGCTCACTTATGGCCGCAGTATCTACTGTGTCCATGGTTCTGGCGGTAGCGCTGGTTCTAATAGGAATCATATGTCTTGCAGCATCAGGCTTTGTTGCAAGTCTCATACTTAAGGTTATAGGACTCTGTGTAACAGTTAACTCTATAATGAGTATCCATGATGCATATGTTATAAAAGGAAAGAGTGATAATTTCCTTGCATATATCATTAATGATGTAATTACTCTTATAGTAGGTGTTGTTCTTTTCTTTATACCTACAACTGTTGCAAGTGTTGTTGTTATTGTTCTCGGTATTATCCTTGCAGTTCTTGGTATCTCAAATATCATCACTGTATTCAAGGTATACAGAGATGGTGGAAGATACGTTGATGACGGTTCTGATGTAGTCTGGGAGGAATAGTCTTGAGAGTAGGAATGGGATATGATGTACATCGCCTTGTGCCGGACAGACCGCTCATTCTTGGTGGTGTAAAAATTGATTATGAACTGGGACTTCTGGGTCATTCCGATGCGGACTGCCTGCTGCATGCTATAATGGATGCACTGCTTGGAGCGGCCGCTATGGGAGACATAGGAAAGCATTTTCCTGATACAGACGAGAAGTATAAGGGTGCTGACAGCGCAGTGCTTATGAAGGAAGTCGGCAGGATGCTGGCGGAGGCAGGTTTCAGAGTAGGAAACATTGATGCGACTATCATAGCACAGAAGCCTAAGATGGCACCTCATATCGAGAGCATGCGTGAGAGAATCGCAGAAGTACTTGGAATAGATATATCAAGAATAAATGTAAAGGCAACCACAGAGGAGGGACTGGGATTCACCGGTGAAGGTCTGGGAATATCTTGCCAGGCTATAGCTCTCCTGGAGGAGTAGACAATTGATTAAAATATCTGATAAATCGGCTTCTGAACTGGTAGAGATGAAGATGCTCTGGGAAGAGTGCTTCTCTGATACAGAAGGTTTCATAGATTTTTACTTTGATAAAATGTGCCGCAATAATGAAATCGTTATGATGAAGGAAGATGGCGACCTGGTCGGTATGCTTCATCTGAATCCTTATACCTTTACCAGAGGTACAAGAGAGCTATACAGAACCTGCTTTATTACAGGGGCTGCTGTACGAGAAGGTTTCAGGCAAGAAGGCAGACTGAAGAAGATGCTGGGATATGCAGCAACTGCTCTGGCGGCGGAGGGGATAAGATTTGTATATGCCCGTCCGGAGAATCCGGAACAGTTCGCGGAGCTCGGCTTTGCTACAGTCACAAAAATGGCGGATATAGTTACAAGAAAAACTGATCTCGAGATACTCAGAGATGAGATGGTAACAACCCGTGCGGATATCGAATTCGGAAAACTTCTGGGCTCACTTATCACACCGTCATATTCAGCTGAAGCAGTAAATGCGCTTGTATCTGAAATGTCGTCCAAGGATGGAAATCTTTTCTGTCTTGAGAAGAAGGGTGTGGTTCAGGGAATCTTCTCAATAAGAAGAAATGGAAACATTCTAGAAGTAGAACATGTGGTTCCGTTCTTCAGCCTGAGAGATTTTATGAGCAGGATGTTTGATGCCATAGAAGAAAGGCTTGCTATTGAAGAGGCGAGAACAGCGGCAGCAGAAGAATCTGATGAGCCGGTTGAAGAAGTGACACATATTAGAATATCTCTTGATACCAAGCTGCTTATGTGCTTTGCACATTCGCTTGATATGAACCAGGTAACAGAGGGACAGGGATATATGGTTTCAGAGCTTCGTGAGAATGGGCTCGATTATGAAAATATGCTTTTTACAGAACTGTGTTAAAGAAGTTCTGATATAATTAGATTACGGAGGTTTTTAACATGTTGACGGACAGAATGAATGAGAGAGTTGTACAGGCTAAAGCAGAAGGTTCAACATACCTTGCAATAGCAGGATGTATTCTGCTTATATTGCTTGGTGTATTCCTTATGTTTACTATATCAGCCTATGGTCTTGTAATATCAGTTATCGGTGGATATCTGATCGCGCATTTTAAGGAAGGCTTTAATCTTGAGTATGAATATACTCTTACAAATGGTGATATAGATATTGCAAAGATCTTTGCAAAGAACCGCAGAAAAGATGTAAGAAGCATATCAGCTGACAGCATTACATATATTAATTATGTTGATTCAGATCGAGTAAAGAACGACCTTGATGTAAAGCGTGGTCAGGCAGCAATAAGATATTTTTCCGGAAAAGCTGATGATGGTCAGGATGTTGCTATTTACTCATCAGAGGGTAACAAGGAATCTATCGATATAATCAATCTTGATGAGAGATGCATCAATCACCTTAAAGAAGTTCTTAAGTCAAAGTGTGATATTAAAAAAGTAAAATAATCAGTCGGGGCGTCAGTGAGATGCAAAAAAATAAGCTTGATCTTTACGGATCAAGCTTAATCATTTTAATGCCCTTATATAGTTTTGTATACAGACTCTTTTCATCTTTATAAAGATATGTACCACGGGCTCCATCTCGGATGATGTATGCGTACTTGTTCTTTTGAATATTCATGTATAATACTTCTTCAACGTTAAGTTCTTCAGCCTTAACCTTGGCAGTATACATATTAACAGGTTCAAGCTTATACTTTTTAATAGCCTGTTCAACAGTCATAGCGCATCCCCTCCTTACACTATTACAGCCCCAATTTAATTAGAGTATAGGTTAAATATATAGTAAAGTCAACTATCTCGTTATTCTTAAGGAGTAAAAAATGAGTGGCAATTTTCTATATCAAAAATTTGAAAAACAGCTTGACGAAGTTGATGCATTAACTTCAAAACCAAAACTTCTCCTCCATGCCTGCTGCTGTCCGTGCAGCTCGCACTGTATAGAACTCCTGGAGAAGCATTTTGATATAACAGTATTCTTCTATAATCCAAATATAGATGAAAGAGATGAATATGAGAAAAGACTTGAAGAACTCCTTAGATTCTCAAAGGAAGCAGAATTTGCGAAGAATATAAAGATTGTGCGGGGAGAGTATGAACCACAGGTGTTCCATGAGATGGCGAGAGGAATGGAGAATCTTCCGGAAAGAAGTGAGAGATGCTATAAGTGTTATGAGCTTCGATTGAGACGGACTGCGGAGTATGCAGCAGAGAATGGATTCGATTACTTTACTACGACCCTTTCTATCAGTCCTTATAAGAATGCGGACTGGATCAATGAGATCGGAATGAAACTGGAAGATGAGATGCGTGGCACGGCTTCTGATTCAGACTCGTCAGCAGATAATATTCCGATATTCCTTTTCAGTGATTTCAAAAAGAAGAATGGATATAAAAGATCGATAGAACTCTCTGCAGAATACAATCTTTACAGACAGGACTACTGTGGATGCGTCTATTCGAAAATGGAAAAAGAAAGAAAAGTTAAAGAAAAAACAGAAATGTGATGCAATTGTGAACTCGTGACGGAATTGCGTTCAAAGTGTTAAAAGTCTGTGAACCCAAGCCCAGTAAGGGGTTTGGTCACATATTGTTCATATTAAGCAGTTAAAAATATATAAAAAAAGTCAAAAATACGACAAAAGTGTCTTACCTCCCTATGATAGATTATTAGTCAATCACAACACTATTTAATCTATATAGGGAGGTTTTAGTATGAAGAAGAATATGGGTTTTACTTTGGTTGAACTTATAATCGTTATAGCAATTATCGCAATACTGGCTGTAACAATCGTTCCGTTTGTATTTCGTTATATAGATAATTCAAGAAAGGCGGATGATGTAAATTCTGCAGGAGTTATTGCAACTGCTATAAATACGGCATTGTCAAATGATACAGTTTATGATATTGTTATGGAAACGAACGTTACTGGCGGAAACCGAAAAGTCATTATGACAGCTCTAAATGGCGATACTGAGTGGACTGTTGGAAACGGGATTGATCCAAATGGTGTTCTGAAAGACATGATGGATTCTACATGTCCGCCACCGGCACTTAAGTATACTAAGGAAATTAAGTCAGATAACTTCGTTCCTGCCGGATGGGTTGTATGTATAGTAGATAATCATCCGGTTGTAATGGTTTATGATGGAAATGTTAATCCAGGGACTACTATGAAGGTTGCAGCACTCAGCCCGATGGAATGTCCGGATTACAAATAGGTTAAAAAGGAGGATGGGGATATATGAGTGATTTATCTGTATTAAAGAACTTATATAAAGCTTGTGCGGCTGAAAACGGACTTCTTGCTATTATCAACCTGGACAACATTACATCTTTCTATGAAGCCTATGGTGAGGAACTGGCAGACAGACTTCATCTTGAATTCACTAGGATCATTGATGATGTTATGCGTGAGGATGACATTAAGGCTAGTCTTGGAAATGATGAGATAATAGTTTTTTGTAAGAACCTTAACGACAAAGCCGAGCTTGAAGAAGTTTATTCGTATGTGAATTCTGCAATTGATGAATTTATAGCAGAAGAGCTTAGTGAGGAGAGATTGTCTGATCTTATTGGAGAGGATAGTCCGATTTCTATGGAAATATCTGTTGGTGCAGTTAGAGTGCCTGAGCAGGGAACTGATTATACAGACCTTTTCACAAAGGCTGACAGAGCACTTTATATTGCAAAGAATTCAGGAAGAAAACACGAGATAGTATATTATAGTGAAGCATTTGATGATGAAGATACTACAGTAGTAGAGTCTGTAGAAAAAGTAGTCGTTGAAGCTAAGCCGGCCAGAGGAGCTGTATGGACCGACCAGAGCCAGTATAAGATGATCTATGATTATCTTACAAGATACATTAGTACATATAATAATTCCGCATGCGAGATGATCATATCCATTAAGCCTGCTGCTGACAGTATGGCATATGATGAATATGAACAGCTGCTTACAGATTCAGGAAATGTTATTGCAGGCCTTTTCAGAAATAGTGATATAATTATGAGAAATGGCAATGCATTTCATATTCTTCTTGCAGAAATGGAAACAAAGAATATAATAATTCTTGTAGACAGACTTAAGAAGGGCCTTCAGAATGCAGGCCTCTACATGAAAGAAAAGATTATACTTGATTCCAAGATGCTTGAATCTGATGGCACACATGATGCCTGGGTCAAGGTAGCTGTATAAACAACGTATGGGGAACTGAATATGGATACTAACAGTACGCTGAACTACAGACTGTATCTGCAACGACAGCAGGAATTCATCAGAGATGATTTTCATGCAGAGTTCAGACAGTACAACCGAATAAAGAATGGAGACGTAGAGGGTGTCAAAGAACGCTTCAAGATTGCCAGACATAAGTTTGAGGAAGGCAGAGGTGTTCTTTCTGATAACCCTCTTCGTAATATGATTTACCATCTTGTGGTTTCGGCTGCAGTCGTCAGCAGAATGTGCATAGATGGCGGAATGGATAGAGATGTGGCTTATACACTCAGCGATATTTATATAAGAAAGGCTGACGTGGCGAAGTCCACTGAAGAAGTTCTTGATCTTATGGCGGATATGCAGGAAGACTATGCAACCCGTATGAGAGAACTTAAGAAGATGAATACGGTTTCAAAGCATATCAGAAGAAGCCTCGATTTCATATATGACAATCTCCACAGACAGATAACTGTTAAGGAGCTGGCGGAAAGAGAGGATCTTTCTTCCGGATACTATTCCAGACTGTTTATGCGTGAGACAGGAAGAAATGTAAATCAGTTTATCAATGAGGCAAAGATTAAGACGGCTGAGAACATGCTCAGATTTTCAGATGCCTCTATACTTGAAATATCAGTTTCGCTGGGATATTCTTCTCAGAGTGCGTTCTCATCGAATTTTAAAAAGACGACGGGATATACGCCAAAGGCTTACAGAGATTTATACTATAGCAGGAGAATGGTTTAGAGAAGATGATATTAGTTATTGAAGATGATCAGATGATAAGCAACCTTCTGTGTAAGGTTTTATCTGATAATGGATATGAGACAGATAGTGCACTGGATGGAGAGACAGGACTCTCCAAAGCACTGGATAAAGATTATGAGCTTATACTGCTGGATCTTATGCTTCCGAAGAAAACAGGTGAAGAGATCCTGGCAGAACTCAGAAAGACTAAGAATACACCGGCCATAGTTCTATCTGCAAAGAATGAGGTTATGAACAGAATAGAGCTTCTTCGACTGGGAGCAGATGATTATATCAGCAAGCCTTTCGATGTGGATGAAGTTATCCTCAGGATAGAAGCAGTACTCAGAAGAACCGGAGATATAAAGACTACGGCTGAACTGAAATATAAAGACATGAAGCTGGAGAAGGACTCCAAGAGAGTTTATATCGGAGAAGAGGAGCTGACATGCACTTCTATGGAGTACAGCATATTAGAGCTTATGCTGAATAATCCGAATAAGGTATTCTCCAAGAGAAATCTTTTTGAAAGCATAACCGGTGATGAATACTTAAGCGAAGATAATACCATGAATGTTCACATGAGTAATCTCCGCAAGAAAATAGCAAAGATCACGGATGAACCGTATATAGATACAGTTTATGGCATGGGATACCGCCTTTCTAAGTAAGGGCGGTTTTTTCATGTGCAGCATCTTTAGAATTAACTTCAATCTTTAGTTTTTCTTTAGGATTGATGAACATTTTTCTTAAACTCATATTATATACTTGCACCATCAAAAGGAAAGGAACTTACAAAAATGAGTGAAGTAATACTTGAAACAAGAAATCTTTCAAAGAAGTATAAAGATAAGTATGCACTTGATAATGCGAGTGTAACACTTGAGAAAAATCATATATACGGATTCATCGGAGAGAATGGTGCCGGTAAGAGTACATTTATGAAGATCATCTCCGGACTGGTTAATCCGACATCAGGAGACTATTCACTGATGGGTGAGGATTATCCGAGCGGCATAGAGAAGAAACGTAAGCAGGTGGGAACCATGATCGAGGCACCTGCACTCTATCCAAAGTTTACAGTAAGACAGAACGTTGAGATTCAGAGAGTGCTGGTTGGTAATCCGGATAAGACAGCCACAGATAAGGTTATAGAATTGGTTGGACTTACCGATGCTGCCGGTAAGAAAGCAAAGGCTCTTTCAATGGGAATGAAGCAGAGACTGGGAATTGCCATTGCAATGATCGGAAATCCACAGTTCCTCATACTTGATGAGCCGATCAATGGTCTTGATCCAAAGAATATAGTTGCTCTCAGAAATATGCTGAAGAAGATCAACGAAGAAAAGGAATGTACGATATTTGTATCAAGTCATATCTTAAGTGAGCTCTATCTTCTGGCTACAGACTTCATCTTTATTCATAAGGGAAAGATAATTGAGACAACAACTCACGAGGAACTTGAAGAAAAGTGCAGTCAGTACATTCTGGTTAAAAACAGCAATATTCCTGAGACAGTTACAATCCTTGAAAAGCATTTCTCAGGTACAGAGTATAAGGTAGTATCAGATGATACTCTGAAGATATATGGACACGGCAGTTTGAAGAGCGAGCTTTCAAAATATCTTATGGAGGCCGGAATAGTTATATCAGAGCTTTCAGAGAAGGAACAGTCATTGGAAGATTACTTTATGGCACTTACAGGAGGAGAGACAAATGTTTAATCTGTTAAAAATAGAAAATTTTAAGCTTAGAAGATTTATTCCGTTCTATGTCAGCCTTGCATTTTTTGTGGCACTGGAAATATATGGAATGATTGATGGAGGTTTGAGCCAGAATTATTTTAATTATTTTCATAATATGCATGATGGTTTTGCCGAAGGAGTTCAGGATTGCTCACTCTCATTCTTATATGGAATGCTTATAGCCTGGTTCGTAGGAATTGACTTCAGCCAGAGAACCGTGCATAGAGCTCTTGTTACAGGAAACAAAAGACTTAATGTTGTTATTTCAAAGCTGATAGCTTCAACTATAATTACAACAGTATTTCATATATGTCTCATTATTTCAGATCTTATTACTTTCGGAAGAGCGTATGGATTTTCTCTCGAAGGTTTCTGTTCCAGAGACCTGCTCTGGTTTGGTGTAATCCTTCTGCAGTTTATAGCTTATAACAGCTTCTTTGTACTTGTAACCTTTGTATGTGGAAATGTATACTCAGCTACTATAATATCTGTAATAGTTGCATCTGTTGGAGGAAATATTCTTAGAAATTTCCTGGGAGGAAACTTTATATATGAGCATTCATTCTTCTGCTTTGCAAAGAGCAGTCAGAATTCTGATTTGATACCTTGTGCATTATGTGCGATAATGTTTATCGTGATATTTGTGACAGCAACTGTCGCAGTTTTTAAGAAGAAGGATGTAAACTAAAGTCAGCTGCATACATCATAAATGAAAACTTAGGAGGACCGTGCTTATGATATTTATAATCATTATTCTTACAGCACTGGTCCTCTTTTTGTCTATAAAGCTTATAGTTATAAAAAAAGAGATGAGAAGGATTACCGGAGATATGAAGGAAAACGCTGATGGACGGAATATCAACGTAGACTTCATAGATAAGGATCTTCAGAATATGATCATGGAAGTGAATTGCCTTTACGAGAATATCATGAAGATTAAGGCTGAGGGTAAGGAGAACGAAGAGAAGATCAGAGAGTCGATCTCCATGATCTCACATGATATGAGAACTCCGCTTACCTCTATAATCGGTTATCTTCAGGTGGCAGAAAGGTCCGATGACAAGGCGGATATAAACAGCAATATCGATATTGCTCTGGATAGAGCAAAATATCTGAATAAGCTGGTAAATGATTTCTTCGAACTTTCTCTTATTGAGTCTGGTCAGGTTAGTGTTGATCTTGAACGTGTAAATCTATGTGAAGTAATCTGTGAAGAAATACTGGCTGAAAGCCCGGAGATTGATAGGCATGGAATAGAACCGACCTTCGAACAGGCAGAACAGAATATATATGTAAGTGCGGATAGGAAGAAGCTGGTAAGAATAGTACAGAATCTTATATCAAATGCAGTTAAGTACTCCGACAAGAGGCTGGAGTTCAAAATAGAGACCGGCAGTTCTGCGAGTGGAAGCAGAGATGCAGGAAGTGTTGAGATGTGTATTATTACAGATTCGGGAATTAAGATTGATACGGATAGAATCTTTGACAGGTTTGTGAAGGGTGATTCTGCGAGAGCAAGCGGAGGCGCAGGACTGGGCCTCTATATATGCAGGAACTTCGCAAGGATGATGGGTGGAGATATAAGTGCTGAGCAGGATGATGAAAACTTTATAATCAGACTGGAACTGCCAATATCACAATAGAGAAAGTGTTTTCGGGAGTCTAAAATGATTTACAGATGTAAGAACTGCGGAGGTGCTTTAGAGTATTCCGTAGAGAAAGACAGGATGGTCTGCGACTATTGTAAAAGTGAATTCAGGGTCAGCGAACTATCGCAAGATTCTGATCCGGAATCTTCGCAAAATAATACTAAATCTAAGAAATATATAAAGATGCAGATCGTGCGGTGTACAGCCTGCGGTGCTGAGCTTGCGGTAAATGGTGTGGAAGCATCTACTTTCTGTGCGTACTGCGGCCAGGCAAGTGTCATCCGGGACAGAGTTGATAACGTTCTTAAACCCGATTATATCATTCCTTTTAAGGTTACAAAGGAAGAAGCAGAAGGAATAATACGCAAGAATTTGAAAAAAGGTTTTTTCGTGCCTAAAGTAATCAAGAATTTTGAAGCTGAAAAAATAAGAGGAATCTATGTTCCTTTTTGGTTGTTTGATATACATTACAAGGACTTTCAGTATTGGATGTATTTTCTGAAAAAGAAAAGGAAGGATTATAGTAATGTCAGATTTGAGTATGTTGAAGCAGAGGCTTTTTTCAAAAGATTAACACTCGATGCGTCATATAAGTTTGACGATGATTCATCTGTCAGACTTGAGCCTTATGATATGGGGCAACTTAGGGAATTCGATATGGCATATCTTTCAGGGTATTATTCGGATAGATATGATATGAAGGAGGATAGTGTCAGAAAAAAAGCTTTATCAAGGGTTAGAGAATACTTTGATGAATTAGTTCAAAAAGGTAAGAAACATAAGGATGGAGTGAAGCATAAAGCTTGGCCTGTTTATAGAGTCACAAAAACTGACTATGCACTTCTTCCTGCGTGGTTTTTAACGTTTAAGTATGACGATAAACCTTATACTATCCTGGTTAACGGGCAGACAGGAAAAATGGTTGGAGCAGTTCCTGCAGCGAAAGCCAAGGTATACTCCATGTTTTTAATTGCGGCCTCAATTCTTTTCGGGATTGGTATGTTAGTATTTCCAGCAATTACCAAGTTTTTCTTATTAGGGAGCAAACCGGAATTTAGACCGCTATCTTTTATTGTTGCTTTTTTAGCCGGTTTCATAAATATAGCTAAATCAACATACGACAAATATAAGAAGAGTATATCTCTTACAACGGCGAGGGGAATAAATCAATATATGAAAGAAAGGCAGGACAGATACAAATAATATGGTTGTGGTATATATTATCAGTGTGATTTTCTCTATTGCTTTTGCAATTTCGGGATCGTTACTTTTGACAACATTGATTGTTAAGAAATCAAACGATATTGGAGATTCAAAAGGTCAGCCTGCTGATTTCGCACAAGGGTTTAAAATAACAAGAAATGATGACAACATAACTCGTTGGAAATACCTAGGTGGAAAAAACAAGGATGAGAACGGGGATTGGTTTTTGTCAGACTATGAAGGCCATTTATAGATGGAGAGAGGAGCTTTGGTCCAATAAGGACTGAGGCTCTTTTTTTATATGATTTTTATCAGTTGACAAGTGTATATACAGATGATATATTGTATATATCGGATATATACAATATACAAGCTGATATAGGGATTGTTTGGTTTGGAGGTTGGTTATGGATTACGAAAATGCAATAGAGATTAGGAATCTTACGAAGAAGTTTGATGGATTTACACTTGATAATATAAGCTTTGATGTGCCGAAGGGAAGCATTATGGGATTTATCGGACAGAACGGTGCCGGTAAGACTACAACGATTAATTCGCTTCTGAATATACTTAATTGGGACAGCGGTGAGATAAGGCTTCTTGGACAGGAGATGCCGGAGCATGAATATGAAGTTAAGGAACAAATCGCTGCAATATTTGATGTGCTTCCTTTTAATGATGACCTTTCTGCTAAGCAGCTTACACGCATGATGAGAGGAATATGGAAGGAGTGGGATGAGGATACATTTCTCGGTTATCTTGAAAGGTTCCAACTTCCTTTCAAGAAGAAGTTCGGACAATTCTCCAAAGGTATGAAGATGAAGCTTCAGATAGCGGCAGGTCTGTCTCATAAGGCAAAGCTGCTCATAATGGATGAAGCAACTACGGGACTTGATCCGGTTGTACGAAATGAGATACTGGATATCTTCCTTGAATATCTTCAGGACGAGGACAACTCAATCCTGATGTCATCCCATATAACCTCCGATCTGGAAAAGATAGCGGACAGGGTTACATTTATTGATAAAGGAAGAATTCTTCTTACAGGAATAAAAGACGAAATCCTGGATAATCATGGAGTTGTAAAGTGTTCAAAGAGGGACTTTAAGGACTTTGAGAGAGAAGATTATATCAGCGCAAGAGTTACGGATTTTGGGGCTGAAGTAATGGTCAGTGACAGATTTAAAGCTGCTAAGAAGTATTCCGGAGCAGTGATCGATAAGACGACGCTGGAAGAGATTATGCTGTTCTATGTTAACAGGGACAAGGATCAGTGGAATTAGACTGACGCTGTGGCAGAGTCGGGCTGATGAACGGCGCAGGCGCTGCCGGGTACTAACGAAGGAGAAGATTATGAAACAACTAATCTTGAGAGATATATATTTAATACGAAAAAATCTCCTGATAACCTTTGGGATATATGCGGCATTTTTCTCACTGGGGCTTATAACTATTCTATCGTGTAAGTATGGAAATATCGCTAAATATGCATTTGATCAGGAAATGATACATGAAATCCTGAATATTTCTTCGGCTTTTGGAATACTTGCAGGAATAATGCTGGGAACGGCTGTGGAATATGTATATGGCATGATAAACAAAGATTATAAATGCGGATGGCACCAGTATCTGAAAGCTTCGGGAATACGTCCGGAAGTCGAGGTGGGAGTGAAATATATATCTGTAACCATTATAGGAATTATATGCATACTGACAGGGTTAGGATCATGTCATCTGCTTAAATATTTATCCGGAGTAGATGAAGGAATATTTATAAAAAGCGGTGTACTTGCAAAACAGGAAGGAATGATCGCATCTGTATGGTTTACCGCCATGATGCTTGTCTTTGGAGCATACCTCTCTACGCTTGAATATGCATATAAGGGAAAGAATAATATTAAAACAGACTTAATAAAGTTTATTCCTGTAATTGTAATCACTTTAGCAGTGCTCATCACCAGTCAGATTCTTTTACAGGATGAAGAAGCATGCAGAAAACTCTTGGAAGAGCTGTTTGAAAAGGCGAAGAATGTGACATTGCTTTATATAGTACCGATTGTGACAGCAATATTGGTAAATATAATATGCTACCTGATTTCTGTGAGATTAGTTAAGAAAGAGGGGAAGCGGGTATGAGAGGATTGATATATAAAGATTTATATCTGATAAAAGGTAAAGTCCTTGCCGGAGGCACATCGGTTCTGTTTATTATATTATCAATGTATATAGTGTATGCATGTGTGGGTGGAAAGGTTGTTTTCCCGGAAGATATTGCAGCTATAGTAACAGATATCTATATCGTTTTATATGTAGGTGCAATAAGCTACGGCTATATAATCAGGACGGATACGAAAAAAGAGTGGGGATTCTACGCAGTGGCACTTCCGGGCAGCGAGAGGCTGGTTGTGGCTGCAAAGTATACGACCGTATTTATCATGTACTTTATAGCTTATGTAACATGTATTCTGAATGATCTGGTGATAGGACTTATCTTCGGAAAAACAGTTAATATGTCACTTCCGGTCCTGATGTTTATGCTGTTCCAGATGTTCCTCAATGCCATTGAGATGCCGCTGGCATACAGGTTCGGAGTGGATAAAGCTTCGGCAATACGTATACTGATCATAAGTGTGGTATTTATTCTTATTACGATATATCTTCTGTTCGGTAATATAGACTGGCTGATGGCAGAGGATGGCCTGATTAAAATGCTCATAAGAGTATTCAATAAAAATGCGGAGCAGGGAGCAATGTCCAGGGAACTGCAAAGATTTGTTGACAGGCTTACGTATATAAATTATATAGAGATGGCTGTTTTTACACATGTGATGGTTCTGGCATATTACATATCTTATCGCATATCATGCAGAGTTTACAGGAAGGGGGTGCTGAGAGATGACAACTAAGAAAAAGCTCCTCACAGAGATAGGTGTATTCCTTCTCATCACCTTCGGACTGATGTTTACCTTTGCATGGGTGGCATACGACGATACGGGGGAAGTGAAGACAGGACTTGAAATGTTATTCTATTATCTTGCAGCTTTCAGTCCGGCTATCGGATGTATAGCAACAAGATATATCTTTCATGAAGGCTTCCGAGATGATATACTCTTTCCGAAGTTTACGGGACATTTTAAAGTATATTTTTTAGCAGTTATCCTTCCAATCCTTTTCGGAATCCTGAACTGTATATTTATTACCATAGTTTTGGGAGCCGGATTTACAATTAAGGCAGAGGGTGGAGTGCTTGAAATAATAGCAGCAATTTCGTTATACAGTATAGGAACATATACGGCGGCATTTATTCTGATCGGAGAGGAACTGGGTTGGAGAGCCTTCCTATATGATAAACTGGAGAAGCTTACAGGATTTCATGGTTCCATAATAATAGGTGGAATCATATGGGGGCTCTGGCATACACCGCCACTTATAACGATAGGGCTGAACTTCGGTAAAGATGCACCGGGATTTCCGGTTACAAATATTCTTCTCATGTGTGTATTCTGTATAGGAGCAGGAGCTATGATGCAGATGCTTCGCAAGATGACAGATTCGGTTATAGCCCCTATTATCGCACATGCAGTGATTGATACCATATGTAATCCGCTTGCATCCATTTTCCTTTCAGAGGAAATTGTTGATGGAAAAAAGTTTCAGATGGGACTGTGTATGATTGTGTCATCGCTGATCCTCGGAATTCCATGCTGGATATATATGGCAAGACACAGTGCCAGGCACCGTGAAGAATCTGTGACTAAGGAAGGTTAATAAAGGACATAAGTCTATGGATATAATTATTTCAAATTCATCGAATGACCCGATCTATCTTCAGATTGTGAGTCAGATAAAAGGTATGATAATGAGCGGAGAGCTTTCCCCCGGGGAGGCTCTCCCTTCTATGCGTAATCTCGCCATGCAGATGAGAGTCAGTCTCATCACCACAAAGCGTGCTTATGAGGAACTGGAGCGGGATGGTTTCATAGAAACATATACGGGAAAGGGCAGCTTTGTTAAGGCGCAGAATGCAGAGTTTCTTCGTGAAGAAAACCTGCGTCAGGCAGAAGAACTGCTTCAGAAGGCAGTAGAAAAAGCTAAAATGAGCGGCATATCTCTTGAAGAATTAGCAGATATCATGAAAATGTTGTATAATGAATAACTGCAGCTGATTTATAATACTATTCAGCAGCAAAAAATATTTGAGAGATTTAGTTTGTATGGATATTTTAAAGAAAGTACTTGCGACACTGGGAGAGATTCTTCTTGTAGTAGGTTTCGTCGGAGCGGTTTTATTCTTCCTGTTCCCGGATATGTTTGGACGAGGAAAAGAGGAAGAGGAGGTAGTAACAATCACAGAGCCTATAACTCATGCTACTACCGAAGCAACCACTAAGGCGACTACTGAAGAAGAGACAACGGAAGCAACAACCGAAGCGACCACTGAAGCGACTACTGAAGCAACAACTGAAGAAAAGACCGAGGCAGTGGAGAAGGCAAAAACAGATTCCAATCTGAAGGATGAGAAAGCTCCGTTTTTTATGATATTTAATGCTTCTCCAACAGCACCTCTTGGAGAAGTTTTTGACATTCATAAGTACGTTGGTTATGCAGATGATGTGGATAGGGATGTGGACATCAAGGTGGATGGAAACATTGATATATTTACAGAAGGAACATATCCGGTCAGAGTAATTCTTACTGATGATGCAGGACATACAACTTCGAAGGATATGGAAGTTCAGATAGAAGAGAAGGCTCCGTCAGATAATTCAGGCGGCGGTGGCGGAAGTGTTCCTGCAGGAGGAGAGGACTTCTCAAAGTTTATAGAGACTTATAAGACAGATAAGACAAGTGTGGGTATCGACATATCCAGATGGCAGGAGACGGTAGACTTCGAAAAGGTTAAAGCTGCCGGATGTGAATTTGTATATATGAGACTCGGCGGATATGATGAGGGCGAGTATTATACAGACAGATATTATAAGCAAAATATCGCAGGTGCTAAGGCGGCAGGACTGAAGGTCGGCGTATACTGGCATGCAGAGGACGGTTCTCCGGAAGAGGCAGCAGCAAGCGTTAAGTATCTGATGGGAGTTCTGGATGATGAAACCCTTGACCTTCCTATAGCTTATGACTGGGAAGACTGGAATAACTTTGAAGATTACGGGATGAACCTGTATGACATAAATAAATGCTATGAAGCCTTTGCAAACGGAGTAGAAGCAAGAGGTTACTCCGCATGCCTTTATAGCAGCAAGAATTTCCTGGAAAATACATGGACTAATGAAAGTGACCGTCCGATATGGCTGGCTCACTACGTATCATCAACGGGTTATACAGGAAAGTACTTTATGTGGCAGCATTCTTCAAACGGACGCATCGATGGAATAAACGGTGCAGTAGATCTGGATGTGTTATATCTGGAGGATTAGCCTTTATGATGATATATGAGAATAGAACCTTTGAGGAGGAAAGAGCACTCTATGGCAGTGATGGTATAGAGGTTATAAACTGCCGGTTTGACGGACCTGCAGATGGCGAAAGCGCCATGAAGGAAAGTAAGAATATCACAGTAAGGAAATCTTTCTTTAATCTGAGATATCCCTTCTGGCATGATGAAAATGTATATATTGAAGACTGTGATATGACAGAGCTCTGCCGAGCAGCACTCTGGTATTCAGGTGATATTGAAATTGATAATACCAGAATGCACGGAATAAAAGGGCTTAGGGAATGTCATGATGTTGTGATAAAGAATTCTGATATAGTATCACCGGAATTCGGATGGTCGGTCACGGGAATAAACATGACAGACTCTTCAGCTGAGAGCGAATACTTTATGATGAGGTCTTCAGGGCTTAAGTTTGAAAATGTACGAATGAAGGGTAAGTATTCATTTCAATATATATCTGATTCTGAATTCGTAAACTGCAAATTTGATACAAAGGATGCCTTCTGGCATGCAAAGAATGTGGTGGTTCGGGACAGTTACGTGAAGGGAGAATATCTGGCATGGTACTGTGAGAACGTTGAGTTTATCAACTGCACGATAATCGGTACACAGCCGTTATGTTATTGCAGAAACCTTAAACTTATCAACTGTCGTATGGAAGATGCTGATCTTGCTTTTGAGAAATCGGATGTGGATGCTGAGGTTAAGAGCAGTGTCATAAGCATAAAGAATCCGAAGAGCGGCATAATCCGCGTGCAGCACGTGGATGAAGTGATCATGGATGATCCGGAAGCTGCTGCGAAAATCGAAATATATTAATCTGGAGGAAATGACATAATGTTAACTAACGAGGAATTAAAGAAGATATACTGCGGAGCTCTGTACTTTGAAGAGACAGAGGATGGTTACTTAAAGGCAAACCAGTATACAAAGCCGCAGATGGAATATTTTGAGAAAGCATTTCTTATGTGGTTTGAAAGATGTGATGCATCTTCCGCTAAGACCATTGAGTTTACAACAGAGGCATCAAAGGTATCCTTTGATTATAAGCTTATCTGGAAATGTTCGGAGGATTCAATAGAGCTTGTCGTAGACGGACTTGCTACAGAAATTGTATACCTCAAGGGACTTGACATGGAGGGAAGTATCAGCTGGAATCTTCCTGAAGGAAAGAAGAATGTGACGATATATCTTCCTGCTGATGCAACTATTCTGGTTAAGAACTTTGATATAGATGCAGCATATGAACCGATTCCAAAGAACGAGAAGGTTCTCTGGCTGGGCGATTCTATCACACAGGGTTACGGCCCGCTCAGATCAAGCCAGACTTACGTAAGTGTTGCTAACAGAATCCTTAATTATGATATCCTGAATCAGGGAATCGGAGGTTATGTATATGACAAGAAATCTCTGATGAAGATGGAGGGATATAATCCGGATAAGATCATCGTTGCCCTTGGAACAAATCAGTATGGTGATGAAAATGCACCACAGGTCGTAGAAGAGTACTACGATACACTGATCGGAATATATGGAGAGGATATTCCTATTCTCTGTATAACTCCATTATGGAGAGGCGATTCTGAGGATGGACTTCCAACACTTATCCGTTTCTGTGAAGATATAAAAAGAATAGTTTCTAAGTATAAGAACATACGTGTTGTTGAAGGCTTTAAGCTGGTTCCTCATCTTGAAGAGTATTATCTGGATAATCTTCATCCAAACTGCCTCGGAACTGAGGTTTATGGAAGAAATCTTGTAGAAGAGATTCGAAAGATCGGGTTCTAGTGATGCATAACATATTGTGGATAGTCATCATATATCTTGCAGTTATGAATGTCGTGGGACTTGCGGCAATGGGAATGGATAAGGCAAAGGCAAAAAGCGGAGCCTGGAGAATCCCAGAGAAAACGCTTTTTCTCTTTAGTATTATCGGCGGAAGTCTGGGAACCTGGGCAGGAATGTATCTGTTCCGCCATAAGACAAAGCACTGGTATTTTGTAGTATTCATGCCGCTGATATTTGTGATGCATGTGGCAGCTGCAGTGGTAATATTTTATTTTTATAGAATATAATATTTCATGATTGTACCACTTGACAATTATAGTCAGGTGGTATATTTTTGTATCTAAATTAAACAAGTCTAACCAGCGTTAGAAATGTGCAAAATAGTAAAACTTATTGTATAATAAATGGAGGACTTATGAATAGCGGTATTTTTATAGGATTAATGGTCCCTTTCCTTGGGACTTCTCTGGGATCCGCTTGTGTTTTCCTGATGAAGAATAAGATGGGGCGGCAGGTGGAGCGTGCACTTACCGGATTTGCTTCCGGTGTCATGGTGGCGGCTTCTGTATGGAGTCTTCTTGTACCGGCTATGGAGCAGTCAGATGGAATGGGAAGACTGGCATTCCTGCCTGCATTTGTGGGATTCTGGGCAGGTAATTCAAATATATCAGCAGGAGCAGCACTTGCACTTTCACTAGGTATTGCGATACAGAATTTTCCGGAAGGTGCCATAATATCGATGCCTCTTGCGGCAGAAGGAAAAAGCAAGAAAAAAGCATTTATATATGGAGTTCTATCAGGAGCAGTGGAGCCGGTGTTTGGCTTTCTAACAATTCTTGCTGTGGGATTTATAGTACCGGCGATGCCGTATCTTCTTAGCTTTGCAGCAGGTGCAATGCTGTATGTGGTTGTGGAAGAACTCATTCCGGAAATGTCGGAGGGAGAGCACTCAAACATTGGAGTTGTAATGTTTGCGGTGGGATTCACATGTATGATGGCGCTGGACGTGGCGCTTGGATGATGAAGGCGTACATAGGAAAGATCTGGGAAACAGGAGATTAACATGACATCAACAATAATTATAGTTATTATTCTGGCGGTGATATTATTCTTCGCTGTTAAGAATTCAATTCCTCACTTTAAGGGAGAGGGTGGATGCTGCGGCGGCTCAGGTTCAGAGAAGCTGATAAAACCGGCAAAGCTGAGTAATGTGATCGCAACTAAGGTAGTTAAGATTCAGGGGATGCGCTGCGAAAACTGTAACAGAAGAGTGCAGAATGCCCTTAACAGCATGGACAGCGTTAATGCAAAGGTCAGTGGAGACAGACAGGAAGCGATTATTAAACTAGGAAGAACAATTGATGACGGCGAGATAAGAAGAACTATTGAGAATCTAGGGTATAAGGTGGTCTCAATCGAAGAGCGCCCATAAAAGAAAAAATTAGTTGACAAGATAACACTGTTATGTATATAATGCCACATGTACATAACGGTGTTATCTTTTTGTTAAAAGATTTTTGAAAACTGCAAGGGTATTGCCATGGATAACGAAAAGGAAACAAAGAAAAGACTTCAGGAATGCGCCATGAAGGAGTTTTCCGAGAAGGGATATATGAAAGCTTCTCTCAGAAATATTTGTAAGGAAGCAGGAGTTACTACCGGTGCTCTTTACTTTTTCTTTAAGGATAAAGAGGACCTCTTCGCAAGTCTGGTAGATGAGCCCATACGTCTGCTGCAGCTGGCTCTGCAGGATCACTTCTCTGCGGAGATGGAAGTTACCAGAAATATGTTTCACGGCGAGAAATTAGATGATAACAGAATGTTGGATCAAGAAATAACCGTGGACAAACTGGTGGAGGCGCTGGAACTTGATGACGATATGCAGATTGCAAGAATGATAGTGAATTTTCTGTTTACGTATAGGAATGCATTTGATCTTCTTCTAACAAAGGCTCAGGGATCCCGCTATGAAAACTATTTTGACAAAATAGTGGAGATGGTTGAGGCTCACTATATGAAGTTGTATATGGTCATGAAGGGATATAAAACCAAAAGAGAAGTAACTAAGGAAGATAAGTTCATCGTTCACTGGATGTCACACGACCAGATAGAAATATTCGTTCATGTATTTACTCACTGTGAGAACATGAAGGAAGCTGAAAAGCAGCTGAAGCGACTGCTGGCATATATTGTAGGCGGCTGGTTCGCTGTTATAAAAACAAAATAAATTTGAACGGGCTTGGAGTTATCCAAGCCTAAAAAAATAACATTAGCATAACAGTGTTATGTGAACATATATTCATATTAAACTTTAGGAGGAAATATAAATGTTTGTCGAAGTATCCAATATCAAGAAGAGCTATGGAGAAGGCGGAAGCTATGTTCAGGTATTAAAGGGAGTTTCAGTCGGGGTTGAAAAGGGAGAGATGTGTGTTATCCAGGGAACTTCGGGTTCCGGTAAGTCTACTCTTCTCAATTGTATCGGAGGACTGGATGAGGTTGAATCAGGTTCCATAAAGATTGACGGAAGTGAGATAGTAGGTCTTAAGGGAGATAAGCTTTCGGATTACAGAAGAGAGAGCCTGGGGTTTATCTTTCAGTTTTATAACCTGGTTCCGAATCTTACAATTAAAGAAAATATAGAAGTGTGCGAATATCTGACACGCAGCCCGCTAGATATGAATGAGCTGCTGGAAATCCTGGGACTTACGGAGCATCAGAATAAGTTCCCTTCACAGCTTTCAGGAGGACAGCAGCAGAGATGTGCCATAGCCAGAGCACTTATAAAGAACCCGAAGCTTCTTCTGTGTGACGAGCCGACAGGCGCACTTGATTCAAAGACTTCCAGAGATATCCTGATGCTTATGGAGCGTATCAATAAGGAATACGGTACAACGATGCTTATCGTAACTCATAACAATTCTATCAAAAATATGGTGGATCACGTTATATATCTGAAGGACGGAGAGATATCCAAGAACTATGTGAACGAGACAAAGATCCCGGCCGCAGAACTGGAGGATTTATAAGATGCAGAGAGTACTTAGAAAAAGAGTTTTAAGAGATCTGGGGCATAACTTCTTCAGATATTTTGCTCTGGGTCTGCTGATTACAATGGGAATCTTTCTTGTTGTAACCATAGTCGGCAACGGCGAAACCCTTTCAAGAGGAACCGTCGACATGGCTGAAGAGACCAATCTTGAAGATGGAGAATTTGAAGTGTTTGTTCCTCTTTCTTCAAAGGACAAAGAAGGCATTTTCGAAATGGGAATCGATATAGAAGAGCAGTTCTATTTCGATTATCAGATGTCGGCTGAAGAGGACGGGACGGTAAGACTGTTCAAGGTGCGTAAGAATATCAATAAGATTCATTACATAGAAGGAAATGCACCTACGGACGGCACAGAGCTGGTAGTGGAAAAAAGATATGCCGAAGAGCATGATCTTTCTGTCGGAGACGACCTTACAATTGCGGGAAAAATATATAAGGTTTCCGGTATCGGAGTAGTATCCGATTATGACGGACCTTATAAAGAAATCTCCGATGCATCATGTAACTCAAAAAATTTCGGACTTATTTTTATCACGGACGAAGCATATGAGGAGTTCGGAAGATCAGGAAATGCGCAGAAGTCCGAAACCTATCTCTATTCGTATAAGCTGGGCAATGGAAGGACAGATAAAGAACTGAAGGATTATCTGAAGGGTCTGAAGATAGAATCAACTCAGGTAGATGACGAACTGTTTCAAGAGTATTGGGACAGAACCGGCGGCGTTGAGGATGAACTTTGTGATGCGGTAAAGGATCTTCGCGAAGCAACGGAAGATGTAAGAGACGGATTGGATGAACTTTCGGAAAACAACGAAGATATAAATGACGCAACATCGGATATCTTCGATTCGTATCTGGAACAGACAACAAATACACTTAAGAGTTACGGTATAGATGTGGAACTAACGGAAAGCAACTTCGAAAGTAAGCTGGATGAAGTGATAGACGCTTCCCCGGTTCCAGCTATGAAGGATGCTCTTAAAGATACAAAGAAACAGCTGCAGGACCTTAAGGAATATAAGGACGGACTTAAGGATTATACAGATGGCGTAGATGAACTCTATGACGGTCTGGACGACATGTCCGATGGCGTGAAGGATCTGGATGAAGCAGTGGATGACGCACTGAAGGAGTTTGATTTCGAATTATCAAATCTTACCATGTTCCTCAAGCAGGGGGATAATCCGAGAATCTTTGCGACAAAGGGCGATAAGTTTGTCGATATCGAAGTCGGCATGATCGCGGGTATAGTCATCTTCGTACTGCTGGCGTATGTCATCTCGGTATTCGTGGTTCATTCCATCGAGAGCGAAAGCAGCATCATCGGAACTCTTTACTCCATGGGCGTTACAAAGAACGACCTGCTGCTGCACTATATAACTCTTCCGGTGGTGGTTACATTTATCGCTGGCCTTGTGGGTGCTCTTGCAGCTTCGACAGGTATAATGGCGCCGATGATCGCAGAAAGCTCATACAGTTATTTTTCTATACCGAAATTCGGTTTCAGCGTACCGTATTATCTTTGGATCTATTCGGTGGTATGTCCGCCGATCATAGCAATCATAGTAAATGTACTGGTCATCAGAAGCAAGCTGAACAGAACGGCCTTGTCGCTTATCAGAAACGAGAATAAGCAGAGCAGGATAAAGAATATCAACCTGAAGGGCATGAAGTTTATATCAGCTTTCAGGATAAGACAGATGTTTAGGGAAATGCGTTCAACGCTGGCAGTTGTTCTTGGTATGTTCTTATCGCTTCTGGTATTCATGATCGCGGTGAACTGTTATACGCTTTGTGTAAATATCGCAAATGATTATGAGGAAGATACAAAGTTTGGATATATGTATACGCTGAAATATCCGGAAGAGGAAGCACCGAAGGATACAGAACAGGCCTATGCTTATACCTGCAAGAAGAGTACATTTGGATTCAGTTTCGATGTAACGCTTCTCGGAATCGAGGAGGATAATCCGTACTTTGATATAAAGCCGGAAAAGAGCAAGACGGATGTCATCATATCGTCTGCATTTGCCGAAAAATTCGGTCTCTCCGAAGGTGATGAGTTTGTGGTTTCAGATGAAGAGAAAGAACTTAAGTACGCATTTTCGGTTAAAGAGATTTATAAGTATGCATCGGGATATTATGTGTTTATGGACATAGATGAAATGCGTGACATGATGAGCGAATCCGATGATTATTATAATGTGCTCTTTACCGATAAGGAGATTGATATAGATCCGGGCAGAGTTTATGCAACCACATCCAAAGAGGACATTGTAAAGGGATCATCAATCTTTGTAAGCCTGATGATGCCGATGGTCTATACCATAAGCTTTGCATCGATCATAATATTCTGCGTGGTAATGTACCTTATGATGAAAGTTATGATAGACAGAAGCGCATACAACATATCACTCATCAAGGTGTTCGGTTATCAGCGTAAGGAGATAAGAAAGCTTTATCTTGACGGAAACTTCTATGTCGTAGCCATAGGCGCGCTTATATGCCTGCCGCTTTCGAAGTACATTATGAATAAGCTGTTTCCGTTCATGATCTCAAATGCGGCCTGCGGAATGAATCTGGATACGCCGATTACATTTTATATTGTGGCATACATAGTGATCCTTGTTCTGTACTTCGTAATCAACTCACTGCTGGTAAGAAGATTGAACAGATTTACTCCGGCAGAGGTACTGAAGAACAGAGAGTAAATGTAATCACCATACTTGTCAGTTGATACATGACTTGTAAAGTCAGGTGATAATGTATTAATAGTTTCAGGTGAGATAGAGAGGCCTGTACCAAGACATTTGGTATAGGCTTCTTTTTT
>ONEC01000044.1 GCA_900316715.1 uncultured Eubacteriales bacterium | reverse complement strand
TTTTCCTCGTTCTTATTTATTTACATAATCCATATTATTATAGCCTATACCCGTCCAAAACTCAACAATCTTGATTCTTTATATTCAATAAGATATAATACTTTCTTAGTGGTTTTTAAAACTACATATAAATATGAAAATATATTAGTGGAGGCTTAAACATTTGAAGCGTTTAGGTATTGATATTGGTTCAACAACCGTTAAGGTTGCTGTTATCGATGAAGATAACAAAATCCTTTTTTCGGAATATAAGAGACATTTTGCTCGTATTAAGGAAACACTTCGTGAACTCCTTGAAAATGCGATTGCTGCTATCGGTGATGATATAGTTGCGCCTGATATTACAGGATCAGGTGGTCTTGCTCTTTCAAAGGTTATAGATGTTCCATTTGAACAGGAGGTTGTATGCGTATCTTCTGCTCTTAAAACCTATGCACCTAAAACTCAGGTCGCTATCGAGCTGGGTGGTGAAGATGCTAAGATCATCTATTTTTCAAAGAATGGTATTGAGCAGCGTATGAATTCAGTATGTGCCGGTGGTACAGGAAGCTTTATTGATCAGATGGCTTCTCTTCTTATGACAGATGCAAAAGGTCTTAATGATTACGCAAAGGATTACGATACTGTATATCCTATCGCTGCCAGATGTGGTGTATTTGCAAAGACAGATATCCAGCCTCTTATCAACGAAGGTGCTACAAAGCCAAATCTGGCTGTATCCATCTTCCAGGCTGTTGTAAATCAGACAATATCCGGACTTGCCTGTGGTAAACCTATCAGAGGTTACGTAGCATTTCTCGGTGGTCCGCTTCATTTCCTGGATCAGTTAAGAGAATGTTTCGTCAGAACTCTTAATCTTGATGAAGAGCACGCTATAATCCCGGATAATTCCCATCTTTTTGCTGCATCAGGTGCTGCACTTCATGCAAGTGACGCCTGCACAGTTAAGCTTTCTGAGCTTGCAGCAAAGCTTACTCCGGAACTTAAGATTGAAGTTGAAGTTAACCGTCTCGAGCCTCTCTTTAAAGAGGAAGCTGATTTCGAAGCATTTAACAAGAGACAGTCAGCATATAATATAAAGCGTGGTGATCTGGCCAACTACAAGGGACGTGTATTCCTCGGTATTGATGCCGGTTCTACCACTACTAAGCTTGCACTTATCGGTGAAGAAGGCGAGCTTCTTTATGATTTCTACAGCAACAATAACGGAAGCCCGGTTAACACAACCATAAGAGCTATGAAGGAAATCTACTCTCTTCTTCCTGAAGGAGTAAAAATTGCGGGAAGCTGTTCTACAGGTTATGGCGAGGCTCTTCTTAAGTCTGCCCTTAATCTTGATTACGGTGAAGTTGAGACTATAGCTCACTATACTGCAGCCGCATTCTTTGATCCAAAGGTTGATACCATCCTTGATATCGGTGGTCAGGATATGAAATGTATCAAGATCCGTCAGGGTGTAGTAGATAATGTAATGCTTAATGAATCCTGTTCTTCAGGATGTGGTTCATTTATAGAAACCTTTGCCCGTTCTCTTGATTACAAGGTTCAGGATTTCGCCAAGATTGCTCTTTTCGCCAAGAGCCCTATAGATCTTGGTTCAAGATGTACCGTATTCATGAACTCAAAGGTTAAACAGGCGCAGAAGGAAGGCGCTACTGTTGAAGATATCTCAGCAGGTCTTGCTTATTCTGTTATTAAGAACGCACTTCTTAAGGTTATCAAGCTTACAGATCCTAAGCAGCTTGGTAAGCGTATCGTAGTTCAAGGTGGTACCTTCTACAATGATGCTGTTCTTCGTGCTATGGAGCTGGTATCAGGCCGTGAGGTTATAAGACCTGACATCGCAGGTATCATGGGTGCTTTCGGTGCTGCTCTTATAGCCCGTGATAATTATACAGAGGGCTTCGAGTCTACTATTCTTCCGGAAGCAGATGTAGCTGCTCTTACATATGAAACACAGATGGCCCGCTGCGGAGGCTGTACAAACAACTGTCTCCTTACTATCAACAAGTTTACAGGCGGCAGACGTTTCATAACAGGAAACAGATGTGAAAAAGGTCTTGGAATGAAGAAGAACGAAAGCAATGTTCCAAACCTTTATGAATATAAATTCAACAGAATATTTAATTATACTCCACTTGAGCTGGCAGATGCTCCTCGTGGAGAGATCGGTGTGCCGAGAGTACTTAATATGTACGAGAACTATCCGTTCTGGTTTACATTTCTTACTAAGCTCGGCTACAGAGTTATACTCTCGCCAAAATCCACAAAGCAGATTTATAACATGGGTATAGAGTCTATCCCTAGTGATACAGAGTGTTATCCGGCAAAGATAAGTCACGGACATGTTATGTGGCTTGTTAAGCAGGGACTCAGAACTATCTTCTATCCATGTATTCCATATGAGATGAACGAAACACCGGACGCAAACAATCATTATAACTGTCCTATCGTTACATCTTATTCAGAAAATATAAAGAACAATATGGAGGAAATCGAGACAGAGCATATCACTTATATCCGTCCTTTCCTCGCACTTGATAATTCAGAAGCTCTTAAAGAGCGTATGTTAAGGGAATTTACAAAGTATACAGATGTTACTCAGGCTGAGATAAGTGAAGCCATTGACGCCGCTTATGCCGAAGCTGCCCGTGTTAAGGCTGATGTAAGAGCTAAGGGTGAAGAAACTATTGAATATCTGGAAAGAGAAGGAAAACTCGGTATTGTTCTCGCAGGACGTCCATATCATGTAGATCCGGAAATCAACCATGGTATTCCTGAACTTATTAATTCTTATGGAATTGCAGTTCTTTCAGAGGATTCAGTAGCTCATCTTGGAAAGGTAGACAGACCGCTTATCGTATCTGATCAGTGGATGTATCATTCAAGACTTTATAAAGCAGCTAACTACGTTAAGACCAGCAAGAACCTTGAGCTTATACAGCTCTTCTCCTTCGGCTGTGGACTTGATGCAGTTACAACAGATGCTGTTAAAGATATACTGTCCCGTTCAAACAAGATTTATACAGTACTTAAGATAGATGAAGTTTCAAACCTTGGTGCAGCCCGTATAAGAATCAGATCTCTTATCTCTGCTGTAAAGGTACGCCAAAAGAAGCATTTCGAACCGATTGCTTCCTCAAGTGCTATAAAGAAGGTTGAATTTACTAAGGAAATGCAGTCTGATTATACAGTTCTCTGTCCTCAGATGTCTCCTATTCATTTCAATATGCTCCAGGTAGCTATGAAGCATTTCCATGTAAACTTTGTAATGCTTCCTGATGCTGAAAAGGATGCCATAGATGAAGGACTTAAGTTCGTTAATAACGATGCCTGCTATCCTTCAATCATTGTTGTCGGACAGCTTATGAAGGCCATTCAGTCAGGCAAATATGATACAAACAAACTTGCGGTTGCCATCACACAGACCGGTGGTGGATGCCGTGCAACTAATTATATAGGTTTCATAAGAAGAGCCCTTGAGAATCTCGGATATCCACAGATTCCTGTTCTCTCTATCAGTGCACAGGGTCTTGAGAAGAACTCCGGATTCAAGGTTAATCCAAAGGGTCTTAAATGCGCTATGCATGCTGTAATGTACGGAGACCTCTTTATGAGAGTTGTTTATAGAACCCGTCCATATGAAAAGGTTAAGGGCTCTGTAAATAAGCTTCATAGAAAATGGGAAAAAATATGTATTCACGATCTCAAGAAGGGATCACACAACTTCAGACATATTGTTCGTGATATCGTAAAAGAATTTGATGCTATTCCTCTTGATGAACGCGTTAAGAAGCCAAGAGTTGGTATTGTTGGAGAGATCCTTGTTAAGTTCCTTCCATCAGCTAACAACCATCTGGTTGATCTTCTGGAGGCTGAAGGAGCTGAGGCTGTTATGCCGGATCTTCTGGACTTCCTCTCCTACAGCTTCTATAACAATAAATATAAGCATGAATTCCTTGGTAAAACTAAGAAATCAGAGATACTTGGTATGGCCGGAATCAGAATGCTTGAAGCTATGAGACGCCCTATGGTTAAGGCGCTTGAAAAGAGTAAACGTTTTGAACCACCAACACCGATTGAGACAATCGCGTCCTATGCCCGTCCAATCGTATCCATCGGTAATGAAACCGGTGAAGGCTGGTTCCTTACAGGTGAAATGGTTGAGCTTATAAAGCATGGCGCACCTAATATCGTATGCTGCCAGCCATTTGCATGTCTTCCTAACCATATAATCGGTAAGGGTGTTATAAAGAAGCTCCGCAGCGTATATCCGGATGCTAATATCACTCCTATCGACTTCGATCCGGGAGCTGCTGAAGTTAACCAGATTAACAGAATCAAGCTGATGCTTGCGGCCGCCCGTGAGAACCTGAACAATGCTAAATAGCCAATATAGTTAATGAGAGACAATATGAGCCCCTGAGTCATGATGATGCGCTGCAACCGCGTTTAATACGCTCTGCAGCACACACATGCCCTCAGGGGCTTGTTCTTTAAAAGACGTAATATCAAGCGCTTATTATAAATGTAAATCGCCCGAAGCTGCCGGTGCGTGTTCCAGAGCCCTATAATGGGCGGTTGGAACGCGTCATCCGGAGTTTCGGGCGTTATAATATTATCTGAGTGAATATGTCTCGAATGATGCTGACTCAGGAAGTCCTGCTCCGATCATTGCTGACTTCACCTTTGAAAGGTCTCCATCTGTCCATGATTCCGGTACATGGATTGTTATATCTTCTGGAACTCCTGCGAATGCATTTGCCTTGAAGTTCTGTGTATTATCAACCCACTCTGATGTAAGCCATAAGCTCTTAAGTGAAGTACAGCCATCAAATGCATTTGATCCGATTTCAAGACATCTTCCGACATATATCTCTGTAACTGTTGTATTTCCTGCGAAACAGTTATCCTTGATATAAAGGATATTCCACTGATCATATGTATCCCATGTATCACCATAATAAGGAACTTTAATTACTGTTTCTGATCCTTCATAGCTTACAAGAAAGTTATCTTCCTGCTTATAATCATTATAATTTGGATCTATATCCTCTATTGGTGTTCCGATCCATGTTCTTTCACTCCAACCATTAGATACAAGATAACTGTCAAATGCAGCTTCCTCATCCATTGTTGCATCCATTGGAAGGAATATCTTGTCAGATGTAGTGATATTAAGGAATGTATCAGAAACCTGATCTGGAGAATATACATTATAAAGATATATCTGATATGCCCAAATTGCATTTTCTCCAAATTCAGCCTGTGAATTTCTGAGATAAACCATATCAGCAGCAACTGCATCCTTACCGATCTTGGTTACTGACTCAGGTATATCTATATCTCTGAGAGTTGCACCTGTAAAGCATGACTCTGGAATTTCAGTAAGATTCTCAGGAAGAATAACTTTTCTTAAGCTTGTTGCTCCATCTGCAAACTGTGCTCCAAGAGTAGGACAATCCTTTGGAAGCTCAAGCTCAACCATCTTAGCTGTATAACAGATCTTGTCAGCTGAAAGATTTGCACCTTCACCGATAACAACCTTCTCAAATGTTGTGCCCTGAAGTGCCTCTGTATCAAATTCAGCGCCGCTGCAGATAAGTGTTCCAACACCTGAACCATCAAAGCATCTTGTACCGATGAATTCAACGCCTTCAGGAATTGTAAGATCCTTAAGATTTGGACAATCTCTGAATACATTTGGTCCAACAAACTTAAGTGACTTTGGAAGAACTACTTCTTCAAGATTTGTACATCCACAGAATGTATTTGCACTGAGTCTTTCAACACCTTCAGGAATTGTTACCTTTTTTATAGATGTATTATCCTGGAATATATCATCGATATAGACTGTATCATATCCACCAACATTTGCAGGAACTTCAACCTCTGCTTCATTTCCTTCATATTTCAGCAGACGTCCATTAGAACTTGTAAATCCACCTTCAGTAGCCTCTCCAGCCTGCTGGAATTCTTCAGGCTTTCCTTCATAAGAATTGAACATTCTTGTAAAAGTCTTATCATCAAGAAGTGCCTTATAATCATCAACCTTGTAGCCGGGAATCTCAAAATGGAATGTCATAACTTTATCATCACTAAAATCAGTTATAACTGCCATGTCATAAGATTCACCATCTGGTTTAGCAAAAATAGCTGCAAAATAATCTTTGCCATTATAAGTCTTCTTTACTACTTCACCATTATAGGAATTAGCCTTTGCTTCAGCTCCATCACTGCCGGTCATAGCAATAACCTGAACCTTTCCTTCAGGATCCGGGGCTGCAAAAGTAATAAATATTGTATTGTCGGTAACATTTGTCTTCCATCTTTCAGGAACTGATACATAAATACCATTCGTTGAAAGATCAACAAATACTTCCTCAGCTTCAGTAGTTGCTTCTGCTGCTGTAGATGCCGGAGTCGCATCAGGCTCCTTACCACAAGCACATACGCCGAGCATCATGGCACCGGCCAGCATAACAACTAATAACTTCTTCTTAACCATTCATTAAACCCTCCCTTTAGTTACATGGTTTCAAATACAGTCCTTATTATAGACGGCAAATTGAAATATAAATCATCCTATTGGATGTATTTGCACTTCCATATACGGACGCATCTGAGGCATGATTACGTTGTTAATACGGACGCACAGACATCTGGATGCAGCGCTGCACCCGCGTGAAATGCCTCTCTGCAGCACTCACCAGCCTGTCTGTGCAAATAATCCTATTATGAATATAAACAGCCTCTGAGAGCATGTGCGTGCTCCAGAGCCCTATTATGGGCGGTTGGAGTACGACATCATGTCTCAGAGGCGTCCGTATATTCATATTTATTTGCGTATGTACTGTATCATGCCTGGGCCCAGTGCGTCTGTCGGTCTCGCGATGAATCCATGCTTCTCATAGAACATCTCACGTCCTTTAGCGCACATCAGATCAAACATGATCTCTTCGCCCTCTGCCAGAAGCCCTGACACATACTTTTTCAGCTGCTTCATAAGCATAGAGCCCACACCTTTGCCATGATACTCCGGAAGAACTATCAGATCCTGTATATAACAGATAACTGCACCGTCTCCGACTATTCTTCCCATACCTATAAGTTTGTCATCATCGTATGCCGATATACAATAAAGACAATTTTCCAGCGCCAGTTCAGCCTGACGTTCTGATAATTTCTTCCAGCCTACCGCTTCTCTAAGTGACAGATATTCAGCAACTGATAATCTGTCTTCACTGAACTTGATCATTAATATGTTACTCCTGATTAAATAAAATAGTGATTCTACAGTCTCACAGAAACGTTACGGCTTCTGAGGTATTCCTTAACCTCTTTGATTTCTAACTCTTTAAAGTGGAAAAGAGATGCTGCAAGTGCTGCATCTGCCTTACCATCTGTAAGTGCATCATAGAAATGTTCATTTGTTCCTGCTCCACCTGACGCAATAACAGGAACATTAACGGCTTCAGCAATTGTTCTTGTAAGTTCAAGATCATAGCCTGCCTTTGTACCATCAGCATCCATACTTGTAAGAAGTATCTCGCCTGCACCAAGCTCTACAGCCTTTATAGCCCATTCTACTGCATCAATTCCCATATCAACTCGTCCACCGTTCTTGTAAACGGTCCATCCATCTGAAGGCTTCCACTCAGAGTTGATCTTAATACTTTCAGCATAGCTGAGAGATGGGTCTGCTGCTGCTCCAACTCTTCTTCGTCTGGCATCTATGGCAAGAACAACACACTGGCTTCCAAACTTATCAGCAGCTTCACTGATAAGAGTAGGACTATCTATGGCAGCTGAATTTACAGCAATCTTATCAGCACCTTCACGAAGAATAGCTTTGAAATCTTCTATAGATCTGATACCACCGCCTACTGTAAATGGTATGAATACAGTCTCAGCAACCTTTCTTACCATATCAGCCACAATATTTCTCTTATCTGAAGATGCAGTAATATCGAGAAAAACAAGTTCATCTGCTCCGGCCTTGTCATAAGCCTTTCCGCATTCAACCGGATCTCCTGCATCAACTAAGTCGATAAAATTTATTCCTTTAACAACTCTTCCGTCTTTAACATCAAGACATGGAATAATTCTTTTTGTATGCATTTTAAAACTCCCTGATCAATCTATGCCATCTTTACAAAGTTTTCGAGTATCTTAAGTCCCACTTCAGAACTCTTCTCCGGATGGAACTGTGTAGCAAAGATATTACCTCTTTCAACTGCGGCATGTATCTCTGTTCCATAGTATGTACTTGCAGCTACCTCTGATGGATTCTCAGCTGTAAGGAAATATGAATGGACAAAGTATACATATGGATTGCCGGTAATACCGGCAAACAGTCTGGACTCAGGATTGATTGTAAGATCATTCCATCCGATCTGAGGGACCTTCTGCTGAACCTCTGCTCCGCTCTCATCAACATAGTCGGTAGGAATCTTTGTTATCTTTCCTTTAAGAAGTCCAAGTCCCTGTACTCCCGGGCTCTCATCACTTCCATCAAATAATAACTGAAGTCCAAGACATATACCAAGGAATGGCTTACTTGTTTCAGTAAACTCATATATAACCTTATCAAGTCCACGACTTTTCAGCTTATCCATAGCCTCACCGAAAGCACCTACACCGGGTAGAATAGCTCTGTCGGCAGCAAGAATAGTATCTCTGTCATCAGTTATCACAGCTTCTTCTCCCAGGAATTGAAGAGCTTTCTCAACACTCTTTACATTTCCGGCATCATAATCAAGTATCGCTATCATAATTTTCTCCATTAAATGATTCTATAAATACTATAGGGTAGGTTTATCGCCTACCCTACAATAATACACGTCTTTAACTCAAAACAAAATCATAATTTAGAAATCATTCTGAGTATTTATAATATGGAATGATCCATCGAACTCATCATTGATAACATAATAAGCCTTATCCTCTTCAGGAATAAGATAGAGATCGATCTTCTTGATATCAGCCTTCTTCTTACCTGCTTCTACCCAGATCTTCTCAGCTTCTTTGACGAGCTCTTCTTTGCTGACCTGCTCACCATAAAATTCAACATAAACTGAAGTTTTCATAAATACAATTACCTCCTACACCCTCTTGTCTAAAACACATTTACATTAAATAATTTGACTTAATCATTATCTTACTTTTGCTGTTTCATGTCAACCCATATGAAATAAGGCGTTTATTTATCAATGACCGTCTCACTCAGAATCTCACCTTCTATCTCATCAGGCTGATCCTTGGCATCAAGCTCTGCATAGAATACAACACCGTTTTCAGCATTATAAACACCATAATCCCTGTTATGAGCTTTCATAATAGCTTCAACGATAGAAAGTCCTATGCCTGAACCGCCATACTCACGGGTACGGGCTTCATCTGCTTTATAAAACTTGATAAAAAGCTTGTCTATATGCTTCTCATCAATCTTATCGCCTTCATTGAATACGCTTACTCTTATGTTGTCACCTTTACGTTCGAACCACACACAGATCTCTCCGCCTTCCTTTACATAGTGGACAGCATTTGAATAATAATTCGTAATAACTTCTTCCATCATGAATTCATCTGCCCATACATAGACAGAATCAGTCTGTTCAAACTTAACCTTTGCTCCTCTCTGCTTAAGCAGAATATCGGAAGCATTAATTATGCTCCTTGTAAGCTCTGTAAGATCAAATCTTTCGATTGTAAGACTGTCATCACCGGATTCCAGATGATTCAGGTTTATAAGCCTCATAACCAGCTTATTCATCTTGGTTGCTTCATCTATGATAACATCGCAATAGAAATCACGGCTTTCCGGATCATCATTTACACTGTCCTTAAGACCTTCCGCATAACCTTGGATAAGAGCTATAGGAGTCTTCAGCTCATGTGAGGCATGGGACAGGAATTCCTGACGCATATCCTCAAGCTGCTTACGCTTATCAATGTTATAGGACATTTCAAGGTTGGCAGTCTTCAGCTCTGAGATAGTCTTCTTCAGTCTTGTAGAAAGCACATTCATGGAATTACCCAGTTCACCTATCTCATCATGGCTTCGTACATCAACCATGGCGTTAAAGTCCAGATCCGACATTTTCTTGGCTATTCTGGACATATCGATGATAGGCCTTGTAAATGCATTCGTTATGAAAAGTATGGCTGCTATCTCAATAAGAATAAATGCCAAAGCAACAAAGGCAAAGAAGCTTACTGCGAATTTAATACTGCTGTAAAGCTGCTCAACCGGCATTCTTAAAACTATTATCAGACCACAATCCAGAAGTCCATGGAGAGAATAATATCTTTCCTTATTATCATCGGTATTTTCAGTTGAAATGGTATAAGGCTTATCCTTATATCTGTAAAGACCAAAATCTGTTGAGTCAACGATATTCTGAAGTTCCTCTTTTACTTTCAGATTCGGCGTGATGGTTGAATAGATATTCGACATCATCATATCTACAACAAATACTGTACATGAAGACGGATTATCAATATATCCGTAAAGACTGTCAATCTTTCCGTCCCTGATACTGGACAGATTATCAACGTTATTGAAAAAGTCATTGCAGGATTTATACGTCTTAACAAGATTATTCATTGCATTTCTGACATAAAAATCCTCAATAAAATGTCTGCTCACAGCATACGCACCGAACACTGTGAGCAGTGAAGCTACTAAAACGGTTATTGTGATTTTAAATCTCAGCTTAGGCCGAAATATCTCTTTTAATCTTTCCATAGCTTTCCATACGAATGTTTGTTAAAGATCTAAACCTCAAACTTATATCCAAGAGCCCATATTGTTTTAATATAATCACCCTTATCTCCAAGCTTTGCACGAAGCTTTTTAACATGGGTATCTATGGTTCTTGCATCTCCGTAATAGTCATAATTCCATACGTTATTAAGAATCTTTTCTCTGGAAAGAGCAACTCCCTGATTAGTGATAAAATACTCAAGAAGTTCAAATTCCTTGAAGGAAAGCTCAATGTTCTTTCCGTCAACGGTAACTATATGAGCAGACTTATCAATCTTTATGCCGCCTGCTTCTATAAGATTATCCTCCATATCCTGTGTCGAACGCCTGAGGACTGCTTCAACTCTGGCCACAAGAATCTTTGGACTGAATGGTTTTGTTATATATTCATCTATACCTATCTCATAACCCATCAGCTCGTCCTTCTCTTCAGACTTAGCTGTAAGCATAATGATAGGAACCTTAGAAATCTTACGGATCTCAGCACTTGTTTCATATCCGTTCATCTTAGGCATCATAACATCCATGATAATAAGTGAGATGTCATTTGTAGCGGTAAACATGTTATAAGCTTCCTCACCATCAGAAGCCTCAACAACTATGAATCCGTCCTTTATAAGAAAGTCCTTAACGAGCTTTCTCATACGTGGTTCATCATCAACAACAAGAATTTTAACGTCTCCCATAAGCCTTCTCCTTCAAAAACCCCTGTTAAATATACACTCTCTTACTCAGCATCTGTAGATGTTGCTTCACCTATATCGCCATTAATAGTAATGCCGTTGCTCTCACATACTGATCTAAGTGAGCTTTTATAAGCAGAAAGAGCTTCCTCTGACTGCTGAATCTTTTCTTCAGCGCTGTCAAAATATGCAACATCTGAATTCTTTATACCGTCAATAACGTCCTGAATAGCATCTCTCTGAAGCTGTGCACTCTGCAGATACTGACTCTGCAGGTTCTGAACCTCAGCAGTTGTATATTCAAAACCTTTAAGTTTCTCAAGATAAGAATCATATGAAGTTATTGCATCATTTTCAAGAGAACTCAGCCATTGTTCACTGTCCATGCTCTTTTCAAAATATGCTTTGTAAAGACGGACTGCCTTATCTCTTTCTGATGAAATAGATGGAAGATCGCGGTTGACAAACTGCTCAACTTCTGCACCAACTGTAACTCCTGCTTCAGTTGCAGCCTCAGTTTCAGTAGTTTCCTGTTTTCCACATGCTGTGAAAGAAAACATCATAGTAAACGCCATACATACAACTAGTAGTTTCTTTTTCATAGTCACAACCTCGTTTTCTGTAATTAATCTCACTTGTCCATTATACATCATTATGCAATATAGTTAAACCTTTAATGTTTCTGGCTGGCCATGTACTTCTCGTACAGATCTGGCCTTCTCTTTCTTGTTCTTTCTATAGACTGCTCCAGTCTCCACTTCTCAATCAGTTTATGATTGCCGCTGAGAAGCTCAGGAGGCACAGCACGGCCTTCAAACACAGGCGGACGTGTATACTGAGGGTATTCCAGAAGATCGTTATAAAACGTCTCGTAGAGGGAGCTGTCATCATGTCCCAGAACTCCGGGAATAAGTCTTGTAACCGCATCCATAATGGTCATGGCAGGAAGCTCGCCACCTGTAAGGACAAAATCTCCAAGAGAAACCTCACATGGGTTTATCATCTCTATAACCCGCTCATCTATGCCTTCATAATGGCCGCAGAGAAAGATAATGTTCTCATTCTTTGAAAGAGCCTGTGCATAGCTCTGGTTAAATGTACGGCCCTGCGGCGACATGTATAAAACTCTGGTATTCTTTGTACCTGTACGCTTTATAATGCTCTGATAAGCAAGCCATACAGGCTCAGCCTGCATAAGCATGCCCGAACCGCCGCCATATATATAATCATCTACCTGACGATAGCTGTTCTGAGCATAGTCCCTTATATTTACTGCCTCAACAGATATGATATTCTTTTTTATAGCTCTTCCCATAATGCTTTCATTCATTGCATTAGTTATAAACTCAGGGAAAAGTGTCATTACATAATAATTCATATTACATTCCCTTTATGAGACATACATATACTCTTTCGGCATCATGATCCACTTTCTTAACAAACTGATGTATAGCAGGAATGAGTCTTTCCTTACCTTCAGTATCCTCGGCCATAATAACCGGATGAACTGCTGTATCTATATAATCCTTGATCTTGCCCACAAGGACAGTATTATCAGGATTAAAATTTTCTACATCTGTTTCTGTTTCGGCATCTATATTATAGAGATCATAGCCTATAATATCAGCCATATAGTATTCTCCCTCTTCCAGAGGGTCTGCATTTGCTCTGTCTACGTATATCTCCACACGTCTGAGCTTTTCGACTTCATCTCTGTCATCAAAACCTTCGAGATGAACTATAACCATTCCCTTAAAAAACTTACAGCCTGTAATCTTTGCAGGCTTATATTCTTTACCCTTTTTTAAGTAACAATCTGAAATATTCTTAAAATGCTGAACGTTGTCAGTTGTTGGGAATACCTTTACTTCTCCCTGAATTCCGTGAGGTGAAGTAATAACTCCCATCTTAAAGTATTCAACCATATAATTCCTCATTAATCAAAAGCCGCGGAAACCGCGGCTTTATATAGATTATAACCTATCTGATATCTACAATTACTTTCTTGTCTCCCTTAGATGCGGCTGCCTTAACTACTGTTCTGATAGCCTTAGCTATTCTTCCGCTCTTTCCTATTACCTTACCCATATCCTCAGGAGCTACAGTAAGCTCAAGGTTGATCGTGTTATCATCAGTGGTTTCGGTAACTACTACCATGTCAGGCTGGTCAACAAGAGATTTTGCTATAAGTTCAACCAGTTCTTTCACTCGAATACCTCCGATAATTACTTCTCAACACCTGCCTGCTTAAGAAGCTTTGCTACTGTTTCTGTAGGCTGAGCACCATTGTTAAGCCACTTCTTTGCGAGATCTGCATCGATATTGATTACGCTTGGCTCCTGGTTTGGATCATATGTACCGATCTGATCGATAACTCCACCATCTCTCTGAGTTCTTGCATCAGCAACTACAACTCTGTAGATTGGGTGCTTCTTGTAACCAAGTCTCTTTAATCTCATCTTTACTGCCATTTTTAAATTCCTCCATAGAAAAAAATATAATTTGTTATTTATTTAGAAAGGAAGCTTAAAGCCTCCGAATCCTCTTCTCTTTTTCTTACCGCCCATCATACCTGAGAACTGTTTCATCATCTTCTTGGACTGTTCAAACTGTTTGATGAATCGGTTAACTTCGCTGATATCCAGACCGGCTCCGCGGGCTATCCTGTTCTTACGGCTTACGTTAATAAGATTTGGATTAGCTCTTTCCTCCGGTGTCATGGAAAGGATGATTGCTCTCGGATGTGACATAGCCTTAGGGTCGATATCAAGATTACCAACCTTGCTGCCCATACCGGGAATCATACCGATGAGATCGTTAATATCTCCCATCTTCTCCATCTGTTCCATCTGAGACAGGAAGTCATTAAAGTCAAATGTAGCCTTTCTTATCTTGGCTTCCATCTCTGCAGCCTGCTCTTCATCGATAGCGGCCTGTGCCTTCTCGATAAGAGTCTCGACATCGCCCATTCCAAGGATACGGCTTGTCATTCTGTCCGGATAGAAAGGTTCAAGATCTGTAAGCTTTTCACCCATACCGACATACATGATAGGCTTTCCTGTAACAGTCTTGATGGAAAGTGCAGCACCACCTCTTGTATCACCGTCCAGCTTTGTAAGAACAATTCCGTCAACACCGATACGGTCATTAAAGGTTGTGGCTACATTTACAGCATCCTGACCTGTCATGGAGTCAACTGTAAGAAGTGTATAGGTAACAGGCACATTTGCCTTGATCTCCTCAAGTTCTGCCATCATGTCATCATCAACATGAAGACGACCGGCGGTATCTATAAAAAGCATATTGATATTATTCTTATCAGCGTGGCTTATAGCCGCCTTTACAATATCAACAGGCTTATAATCAGTACCCATAGAGAAAACAGGAACGCCAACCTTCTCACCGTTGATCTGGAGCTGTTGAATAGCTGCAGGTCTGTAAATATCACAGGCAACGAGAAGCGGCTTCTTACCTCTGTTCTTGAACTGTCCGGCAAGCTTTGCAACAGATGTTGTCTTACCGGCACCCTGAAGACCACACATCATAACGATGGTAAGCTGATTCTCAGGAAGAGTCTTAAGCTCTGTTATCTCTGAACCCATAAGTGAAACAAGTTCATCACGAACAATCTTAATAACCATCTGTCCGGGATTAAGACCCTTCATGACATCCTCACCAACAGCCTTCTCACTGACGGTGCTTACGAACTGTTTAACTACCTTGAAATTAACATCGGCCTCGAGAAGTGCTCTCTTAACCTCTTTCATGGCAGCTTTAACATCATCTTCGGTAACTATACCCTTGCTCTTAAGGTTCTTAAAAACGTTTTGAAGTTTATCACTTAAGCTGTCAAATGCCAATTTTTATCTCCTAAATAATCTAAAACTCATCTATGATCTTTTCTGATTTTTCCAGAAGCTCATTACAAAGTCCTATAAGCTTCTTGTCTGCAGTGCTGTCTCTCATATCGGATATAATACTGTTAACCTCTTCGAGACGATTTCTCGCATTCATAAACTTTTCAACTAATCTGAGTTTCTCTTCATAGCTTTCAAGCTTTTCGTTGCATCTTTTTACAAGATCAAATACAGCCTGCCTGGAAATGTTATTCTCACTCGCAAATTCTGAATATGATAAATCACTGGAAATGATATCTCCATAAACATTCTTCTGATGTTCATTAAGCAGTTCACCGTAAAAATCAAACAGAAGTGTCTGCCTTACTATCTTCTCCATATATTCTAACCTCAGGATTCTTGTAATGTACAATATAAAAACCCTCTGCGAGCCTTTGTTATAATACAATCCTGCAGAGGGTTTGTCAAGTATTTTTATTTGACAGATCGTAAATTACTTAGATCTGCGTCTTTTTCTTCTTCCGCTTCCTCTTTTACCAACATAATGACTGACATGTAAGAGTGACTTTTCCGCCAGTATGCCGCTGCCGGATGGCTTCTTTCTCTCAGCCTTGGGATGAGGTTTCTTCAAAGCGGGAATATCAAAGACCGTATAATCCCTTTCAAATAGCTGATCCGTCATATCCTTTTTCAACTGCTCTTCATCAAGCCGCTCTATAAGATAATCATATATCTCACTACGCTTCTTGTTAGCATATTTAGGATATCCGTATTTCATCTGTATACCGAGAAGCTCAGGTCTCCACAACAGATCAAGCTGTGTCTTAAGCTTTACCTTCTTGTTGAGCTCTGCCTCTCTCTGCTCTCTCACCTCTCCATCAGGAGATATCACGAGAATGCCCCAATGATCGGGAACATGTTCTGCCGCATGCAGCCTATGGCTCTCACCGACAGCTATATAACAGTAATCGCAATACTTATCATAATCCTTAACCTGCGTAGCAAGTCTGGTATATGTATCCGCATCGGACTTAATCTCGATGCCTATTATCGCACCATCTGTTATAGCTAAAACGTCTGCACGGGACTTTTTGATGATCTTCTCTTCTATGGTCCTTACCTTTCCAAATTCTGTATCCAGATAATCGAAAAGGGGTTCTCTCATATCTTTATCAAGCATAGGACAATTATTTAAGCATTACATCATCTATAAAGAAACTGTCACAGCTTTCGATAACAGTAAACTTAACATGCTTTTCTTCATCGCCATACTTAAGTGTTGCATCAACTTCCTGTACGGAATCAACTCTTACAGGCATCATAGACATGTTGTTAAGTTTTTCTGAAACCGCCTTCTTCTTTGCATCTCCAAGATCCTTAGAAGAACCAACAACAAGGGTCATATCCTTCTGATCCTCAGAGAATTCAGCCATCATCTTCTTTACAGCCTTCTTTTCGTCGCTCATTCTCTCGGCTTTCATAAGAAGCTTCATATAAGCATCGACATCTCTGTCATTAACTGCCTGTATATATGCATCGAAAAGCTCATTAACACTGGCCTTTCCGCCCTTCTGCTTAAAAGGTCCCCAGTTCATGAATATCGCAAGTACTGTTGCTCCAACTATAAGGAAAAATACGATAAGAGATATTATCTGAACTGTATACTTCTTTTTAGCTTTTTCAGGCTGAGGAGCAGTAGCATAATTCTGATTTCCGGTATACTGCTGGTTCATCATGCCTGGCTGCTGTGCAGGATATCCAGGTTGCTGTCCTGCAAATCCCTGCCCCTGCTGATTCTGAAATCCTTGTCCGAACTGCTGGTTTGGGAAGTTCTGAGACTGCTGGTTCATAAAGTTCTGTCCATAGCCCTGTCCGGGAGCTCCCTGATCAGGATAGCTGTTCATCTGCTGATTCGGAAAGTTAACAGGTCTCTTGTTCTGATTATATGGAGTCATAGACGGCTGTTCGTTAGAAAACTGCTGAATATTTCCCATATATGAATTATTCTGATTGAATTGTGTTTCGTTATTATCCATTGTGCTATTACTCTGTTATATATGGTTTAATTACATCAAGAATTGTATCAATGTCATCGCCCTCATAGATGTTAAGCTTTATAGGCTTAGAAATATCAAGACTGAAAATACCCATGATTGATTTTGCATCTATTGTATATCTTCCGGCAACAAGATCGAAATCGTTCTTGAATCCGCTGATATCATTAACGAAGGACTTTACCTTGTCGATTGAATTGAGTGATACATAAACTGTCTGCATAATATAAAACCTCCAAAATAAAATTTTGTTTTTACAACAACTATGCTATAATTCTAAAAGTTTACAGGCTAAAAGTCAACAAGCATAAGCAAGGAATAAGATAAAAATGTACGAGAATTTAAAAGGCAAAAAAGTATATATTTATACATTGGGCTGTAAGGTAAACCAATACGAGTCCGATGCTATGTATGAGCGTTTGGAAGAATGCGGATGCATATCTCTTACCGGCTCTGATGGTGAAGATCCGTCTTCTACTCCTGATATATGCATCATCAACACCTGTTCGGTTACGAATATGGCTGACAAGAAGTCACGTCAGATCATAAGCCGAATGAGAAAGCTGTCTCCTGATGCCGTGATAATAGCAACCGGCTGTTATGTTCAGGCCGCATCAGAAGACATCTTAAAGCATGGTGTTGTAGATCTCATAATAGGAAATAACAGGAAAAGCGAATGCCCGAGGATCATCAGTGAATATCTGGCCGAGCACAGAGCTTCCGATAACTTTGTAGATATCAATAAAGATTCGGAATACGATGATCTGCTACTCCACATGCCTGAAGGCCATACAAGGGCTTATATAAAGATTCAGGACGGATGTAATAATTTCTGCACCTACTGTATAATTCCGTACGTAAGAGGTCGTATCAGAAGCCGTAAACTTCCTGATGTTGTATCCGAGATTGAAGGAATCGTGGCAAGCGGCGTTAAGGAAGTTGTTATAACCGGAATAAACCTCTCGGCTTACGATGATGCCGACGCTGGAGCAACGCTTATCGATGTCATATGCGCAGTTTCAAAGATACCGGGACTTGAAAGGATCCGTCTCGGTTCCCTTGAACCACGTGTTAT
>ONEC01000042.1:19002-20151 GCA_900316715.1 uncultured Eubacteriales bacterium | reverse complement strand
CGCGTCTGGCGTTTCATCCGCTTCAGCGGCCCGCTTGTCCAGGTAGCGGTCGAACTGCACCTTGATGAAGGCGCCGCAGGGCACGGCCACCAGCATGCCAAGGATGCCACCCACGGCGCCGCCCGCAATGAGCGAGGCAATTACCAGCAGCGGGTGCACCTTGATGGCGGAACCCAAGAGGCGCGGGTTGATGACGTTGGAGTCAATGAGCAGCACAATGGCTATGCAGATGGGACTGTCCTTTGCCATCATGAATCCGAACAACGAACAGATGATGTCAGCCTACAGATCCTTCCTTGCACTGTCTGACCTGGATCCGCAGTGTATGGGATATATAGAGGCATATGCCAACGCTTCCGTATCTGTTATACAGACAGGAGGAGCAGCTGCTCCGGCAGGCGGTGCAACTGCTGATGGAAATGCAGCGGCAGGAACCGGAGTTTCACAGCTTTATTCTGCAATCGAAAGAGGTATGACCGGTGTTGCTGAAAGTGCCATGAAGGAAGCTATTAAGGATAAGGATCCACTGGAAGTTATCAATGATGAACTTATTCCTGCACTTGATAAAGTGGGTAAGGGATTTGAGAAGGGAACAGTATTCCTTCCACAGCTTCTTATGAGTGCTGATGCCGCAAAGGCTGCCTTTGAGGTGGTTAAGCAGGCTATGGCAGGCAAGCCTCGTGAGATGAAGGGTAAGGTTATCATAGCAACTGTTAAGGGTGATATTCATGATATCGGCAAGAACATTGTAAAGGTTATGCTGGAGAATTATGGATATGATGTAATAGATCTTGGTAAGGATGTTCCACCGGAAGTGATCGTGGACAGAGCTATTCAGGATGATGTAAAACTGGTGGGACTCAGTGCGCTTATGACTACAACGGTTGTCAGCATGGAGGATACTATAAAGCTTCTCCGTGAGAAGAAACCGGATACAAAGGTTGTTGTGGGCGGTGCAGTTATGACACAGGAATATGCAGACCAGATCGGTGCTGACTGCTATGCAAAGGATGCAATGGCTACAGTCAGATATGCAGATGAGGTGTTTGGAAATTAAATATGATCAGTAAGAATCTGTCAGGAGTTTATTCAAGAATTCTTGACAGATTTTTATTGGGATGATATGATATTATCAATATGATAAAAACA
>ONEC01000042.1:0-18961 GCA_900316715.1 uncultured Eubacteriales bacterium | reverse complement strand
ATTTAGGGAGGACCAAAATGGAAAAGAACCTGGTATATGATCAGCAGTTAAAGGAAAGACTGGCAAATACAGCACTTAAGATGCTGGCAGATAATAATCTGATCACAAATGATGATTACAAAGGACTGTCACTTCATATGGGCTATATATTCTTAACAGAAGAGGAAAAGGTTGAAGCCCTTTTTAAAATCTGTTTTTCAGGAAAGACTCATTACTTTGCAGCACAGAAGGGAAGCCTTATGGCTGTGAATCTGAATGAAGAGATGTATCAGCAGACCATTAATTATATGGTGGCTAATCATCCGTGTTTATCAAGTGATGAATTACTGGAAACAGCTGCTCAGAAGAACAGAAGAGAGAAGAATATCAGCCGTATCAAGGCTATGAATGTGGTGATAGCTGATAAGCTTATGAGCCGCTGGGATGATGAACAGATTGTACTGCGTGATAAGGAGGCTATCTGTAAAAGAGCAGTCTGCTGCTTCTTTGTTATTCAGATTGCCTGTGATATTGCAAATGATGCTTATGATGAAAGCATCAAGGTTATTAAACCGATAATGGAGAAGTTCGGAGTGCTGGATCAGCTTAATTCCAAGGAACAGCGTATAGTAGATGGTACATATTCCATGCAGGATGCGATAGATATGGATTGGGCATATGAGGCTTACTGGTCTCTCTGCTGGAGTCTGGGACTTGTGGATGATATAAGTGATGCGTCAGGTGTATGTGACTGCGAAATGGCTATAGACTTCATAAGAAGTGTTGATTCTACAGAAGAATTTATCAGCAAATGTAATCTTAGAAGTAAGGAAGAAATTCTTGATATGCTGGATCTTTATTACAGATATAACTGGGCAATCAATGAATCAACAGCAAATCCGGGAGCCAATATAGGCAATCTGAATCCATCCGTAGTTATAGAAAGACGCCGCGGTCTGGAATGGATAGTATCAGACGTGGATGACTGGTATGATCTTGATATGCCGGCATAATCGGCAGTTAGCTTCTAAAATATATTTGAGAATACTGACATAAGCGCAGTGATCGTTACAATTGAGACTGCAGTTGTAACTGCAATTGCAGTCGAGAGAAGCTCGGTATCGAGACCCATTTTCTCTGATGTGATCAGTGGAAGATTGCCAATTGGTACAGCAGCCATAAGTGTTACGCCAAGGACGGCATCACGATTAACCTTCAGACTGTGAAGTATGAGGGCAACAAGAACAGGAACAAGGATCATTCTTATAAGTACATAAACCCAGATTCTTACATTCTTAAGTCCACCGAGAAGATTGGATCTTGCAATAGATACACCAAGAACCACCATTGACAGGAATACAGTAGGGTTGCCGATGTAGCTGATACTGTTGCTGATGATAGGCGGCGGGGTGATATTGAACCAGAATACAATAAGAGCCAGAATGGCCATGATTGTTCCCGGACTGAAGATCTTTCGGAAGTTCATCTTTTCTTTTCCTGCACTGAGAACAGTTATTCCGTGTGTATAGAAAAGAAGACTGTACATTACATTTATAACGATGACATAGAGGATCGCATTTTCCGGAAGGATAGCACGGGCAACCGGGATTCCGATAAAGCCGGTGTTTGTGTAGATAGTCATCATATTATAATAGCGTCGGTCATCAGGTGCCGAACGAAGAATGCGCGGAAGGATTAAACCGAGAACAATAAGAAATGCATAGAATATAACACCGATAACCATACCGATCAGAAGGTCCTTATGGGTGGCTGTTATATTACCGGAAAGGATGGATGCAAGGATAAGAGCCGGATTGCATACATCTACAACGATAGAAGAGAGTCTGGGCGACACAGTGCTGTCGACGGTGCCTTTCTTGTAAAGATAGATACCTATTGAAACCAGGATGACGATAACGCCCATCTGCTGGAGGATTATTGAAGTACTCATAATGTCAACTCCCTGAAACATAAACGGTGACGGATAACATTATAGCTTATTGACGCTTAAAGTCAAAAGAATTATTATTATGTTTACAGGGGACGCTTAATTTGCTATAGGGGGATAGTTCTAAAAGTGATAGATCATTATAATGCCTTTATTTCATATAGACATGCTCCGGCGGATATTCGCGTAGCAGAAACTGTACAGCGAAGCCTGGAGCATTTTCATATTCCGAAAAAGATCCAGAAGCAGACCGGTAAGAAGCGTATTCAGCGTATATTCCGTGATAAGGATGAGCTGCCGATTACCAGTAATCTTACAGATACCATATCACATGCTCTGGAGGTTTCCGATTATCTTATCGTAATATGTTCCACAAGCACAAAGGAATCAATATGGGTTCAAAGGGAGATAGAGTTCTTCCTCAGAAATCATTCAAAGAGTCAGATTCTTACGGTTCTGGTTGATGGTGAGGACCCTTATGAGGTTATTCCTGAAATACTTCAGTACGATGTTCGTTATGTGACAGACGATTCAGGAAGAATGCAGCAGGTGCGCTATGATATTGAGCCGCTTTCCTGCGATTTTCGTATGCCATTTTCCAAGGCAAAGAAGGTGGAACTGCCACGTCTTGCCAGTGCGATAATCGGATGTTCTTATGATGAACTTATGAACCGACGCAGACAGTATGCCATGAGAAGAATGGGTATCATCTCAGCGGCAGTTACACTTTGTGCAGCAGGTTTCAGTGCATATATGTTCTACAGCCGCAGACAGATCAAGACTAATTATCTTAATTCGCTTAAGAATCAGTCCAAGTATCTGGCAAATGAGTCTATGAATCTGTTGGATGATGAGCAGCGAATAACAGCCCTTCAGCTGGCACTGGAGGCTCTTCCTAAGGATGAAACGGATGAACGCCCTGAAACTCCTGAGGCTGTCCGTGCCATATCAGATGCAACCCTTGCATATATACCTGACTTTGGTGACAATATTTTTGCTGCATGGAATTATATAATGCCGGGACCTATAAGTGATTTTAAGATTGCTCCGGATAAAAAAACTATTGCTGCATTTGATAATGCAGGTTCTGTAACGATGTGGAATACTTCCACCCATGAGAAGATTCTTGATCTTGAACCGGGAGCTTACGGGGTGGACGGAATACAGTATCTTTCCAATGGTTATCTTGTAGTCTGGGGAGATGAGAAGATGACGGCCTACAGTTCAAAGGATGGAAGTGTTGCATGGAATATCAAGAAAGAAGGTCAGCGCTTTACGGGTAAACAGGCCGCGGTTTCATCTACAGGGTCATTCTTTGTTGAGACACGGGAAAATGGAGCGGATAATATAGTTGAGTTCAGCGAAGTGAGTGGTGATGTGTTAAAGATTCATCCGGTTGAATTGGATGATAATATTGCTTCCACTGTACTCGATTTTACTCTTTCACCTGATAATACACATATAGCTTTAAGAGCTTCTTTAGGTTATATGGAATATTCTATCGGAATACTGGATCTTTCAAATGATAAGATAAAGTATTCTGAAAAGACAAATGCTTATTTAAAGGACATATACTGGCTGGATAATACCAGACTTATGTATGCCGTTACTAATGCGGATGCAGACTCCAACTCATCTTTCGGGGATATGACATTTCTTTCTACAGATATAATCGATATTATATGTATGAATACTGCGGATATGAGTATAGTCTGGCAGTCGGAGTTTACAAGTAATGATGTAATGATAAACAGTGAATTTATGTATCTTCCGAAAACAAAGTCAGTAGCATACTATTCCGGAAATATGGCGCGTATGTATGATATTGATACAGGAGAGTGCCTGTTTTATCATAACGTTAATGATTCTATCGTAGACCTCAGTGATAATGATGAAAATGGTTATCCACTTTATATATCACGCGGAGGCGGTTATTTCTATCCTAATCCTAGTAAGGGACAGGATGCACTGATAGGACGTCACTATTTTACAGATAATATCGCAAAGGTAGAACTTAGTAATGGCGCCTATATTCTGAAATCTCAGGCGAGTGAGATAATATATTATGGACCTTGTGAATTTGACCAGGAATGGACAGAGTTTAAACATGGTGTTGAGTTTAATGGCGCTATAGACTGGTTCAAAGATGAGAATGTGCTGGCAATAGAGTCTACTGATGAAAACGGAGAGGAATACCTGAATATTTTTGATCTGAGCGATTTTGAAACGGTATCCCAGACTAAGCTGGACAGTAATTATTCTTTAGGAAGATTCATTCTCGGTTCTGATAAGGATTATCTGTACTTGATGGAAGCTCATGATGATGGTAATTATCTCATCAGCGTAAAGATCAAAAACGGGCAGACAGAAAGTAAAAAACTCTGTGATGAAAGCTTCAGCATGAAGAATGCCTGCTGTTTCAGAGATGGAAAAATATTTTATCTTCATAATGGAGAGTCCTGGGATGAAGTTCTGTCTATCTATGATGTAAAGATGAAGGTGACAGCGGACTTCTCTGTTTCAGATAAGAGTATTTACGGATTAGTCGCTCCAATCTATTATCCGGAATGTAAACGTGTATATATTCCTTGTGATCAGGGGGATATAATGCTGGATACTGAAACAGGAAATGTTATAAATGTAACGCTGCCGGATTTCTGGAATGGGACAAGTTTCTTCTCTAAAGAAGAGGATGCAGGCCGCTTCCTGGTAACAGACAGGAATATTATTCTGCTTGTTAATGCAGATGGAACAGTAGTTTTTCCGATAAGATGTCCGGGACTTATACCGATAGGCATGACCTTTGCTAAGAATCCGACTGATGCTGCAACAGAAATAGTTGTAGTATATTCTGATGGTTCGCTTTACAGATATTCAGGTGATGATGGACATTTTCTTGGAAAGTCTGATGTAACTGATAATCAGATAACTACTGCTAGAAGTGAATTTGAAGTTGATTATGAGAAGAACCTTTTATATATTCAGACAGGAGAGGCTGTAAACGTTTTCGATATGACAACCTGGTATGAGGTTTCACATGTGGAGCTCTGCCTGGGACATGATGCAGGAACAGACAGATTTATCTCTGTTGCAAGTCCTGCGAGAGGTACGAAACAGATAGGTTATTTCGAGCATTACACTACAGAAGAGCTAATAGAAAAAGCGAAAGATATTCTTCAGGAGCAGGAGCTCACTGAAGAACAAAAATCGCTTTACGGAATCGAAGATAATTAAATTAAACTTCTTTATACAGCCGGTCGAAAAACCGGCTGTTTATTATGTATATGTCATGTGGGTCATCGTCTCTTACGGCGATATAATCCCCCGGTTCTCCGGCATAGTACTTTTCCTCATCCCAGGATGTGAAAAGCTTGATATAGTGATCCAGCGGCTTTGCGTAGATACGTGACTTGCCGGTGCTTATTATGCCCTTTGCATAAGCCATTACGTTCTTCTTCTCGCCGGTGAAAACATCGGTTACGCTAGGCTCATATTCGAAGGTTCTCGTAAATGGACGGCCGGTAGGCTTATAGCTGGTATTCAGCTTTTCGACATTTATCGGATATATCTCTCCCTCAATACCTATCATAAGGTACTTGTCTTCGTTAAGTCTCATATTGATATCACCCTCGAGGGTGCGTATCTCCAGCATGGAGTTTACCGGGAATACATCGGTAAGCTTTACGTAGCCCAGCTCTTGAGGAAGCTTTTCGTAGAGCTTCATAGTGGAGGTATCAAGGGTTGTATTCTTTGCATAGAGAATCTCATATCTCTGAAGGTATTCATCAAGTCTCGCTTTGAAGAATTCTTTTACTCTGATGCTTTCATCAATAGAAGGGTTATATTCTTTAGATTCAACAAGTTTTTCCGGACGGATGGAACCGCCGGCTTTTCTTATGTGGCCGCCACCGCCGCCGACTCCGTCTGACAGATGTACAGCAACCTCGTTGGCGTGAACCTCTTTGGTGCAGCTTCTTACTGAGAACTTGATCTCTTCCGGAGATTCATAGTAAGCAAGGCATACATCAACGCCTTCAGTCTCTGTGGAAAAATCACTGATGACACCCAGAATATTCGGATCACATTTCTCTGCATGGATGATCAGATATTTATACTGTTCGTAATAGTCGTATCCGAGAATGGCTCTTCCTGTTATCATAAGTTCATCCAGGGAAATGTTGGAATTACTCATCTCTGTTACGAGACTCTTGTTAATATTGAGAGAGTCCATCATATCTCTGTCGAGAGGGTGAGAAATCTCTGAGAAACGGTTTGTATCGGTGTAAAGACCGTAGTAAAGTGCAGTGGATACATTCTTCTCGTTGAAAAGGTCATATCCTTCAGCACGTATCATATCCCACATAATAGTAGAACAACTTCCGATATTGCTTCTTATCTCACAGAGCTCCGGAGCATTAACAGTAGGCTGGTGATGATCGATAATGGCGACGTTATCAGCCTCGCCTGCAGTAACATTCTTCTGACCGTACTGGCAGTCAACCGTAATAAGAAGTTCCGGACGGCGATCCATCTTTTCTACATAGGTTATAGGAATGCTCAGCTCATCAAGCATGATCATAAGATTGCTCTTATGGATGCGATTCTTTCCACTATAAATAAAAACAGGTTTCTTATCATTCCGGATAAAATACCAGTAAAGAGCAAAGCCTGAAGCCAGTGCATCCGCATCCGGATTGTCATGGCACTGGATAACAATATCATTAAATTTAAGAAGTTCATTCAGTTTCATCGTAACCCTCCCTGAATAATACATTTAACCCATAGAGCTATTTTACTATAATTTTTTTTATTTTGCCACTTGACTTTGAGTGAACGTTAAGTCATAATATCACAATAAATAAACAGAAACATGCTTAGATGGTGCAACAAGTGTATAGGAGGCTGATTTTCAGGCTCATTCGTCATCAGAGAGGCGGGGTCACCGGCTGAAAGCCCTGCTGGATAGAACTATACATCATCTTCACACCGGAGCTTTCCATATGAAGGCGTATGCTGCGTAGTTTGGAACGTTGGAGAACGTAAAACTCTTAATGAGAGTCGCGATATGAGCTTTGATCGCGGAATCAGGGTGGTACCACGGAAGATTATTCGTCCCTGCATCAGAGGAATCTGATGCGGGGACTTTTGTTTTATTTCACAGGAGGAATAAGAAATGAAGGAAATGCTTGAGAAGATCAGGGTTGAAGCTGAGAAGCGCATAGCTGAATCACTTACTCCTGAAGCACTGGATGAGATCAGAGTATCAGTGCTCGGCAAGAAGGGTGAGCTTACAAATATCCTTAAGAGTATGAAGGATGTAGCTCCGGAAGAGAGACCACGTGTAGGTCAGATGGTTAACACTGTAAGAGATGCACTTGAGGCAATCATTGCAGACAAGAAGCAGGAACTTAAGGCTAAGGTTATTGAGAAGAAGATGCAGACAGAGTGGCTGGATGTTACAAGACCGGGTACAAGAGTACAGCGTGGTCATAAGCATCCTAACCAGATAGCTCTTGAGGACCTTGAGAGAGTATTTGTCGGAATGGGTTACGAAGTTGTTGAAGGACCTGAGATTGAGTATGACCGTATGAACTTCAAGCTTCTCAACATTCCTGAAGATCATCCTGCAAAGGACGAGCAGGATACATTTTATATAAGCAGACATGATGAGTCACGTGGTGAGAAGACAGAAGACGATATCGTGCTTCGTACCCAGACATCATCAGTTCAGGCAAGAGTAATGCTTGCTGCAGGAAGATTAAAGGAGACATCCAAGGGATTCCCTGAAAGAAGCCTTCCTATCAAGCTTATCTCCCCTGGTAGAGTATTCCGTTCAGATGAGGTTGATGCAACACACAGCCCATCATTCCATCAGGTTGAAGGCCTTGTAATCGGCGAGAACGTTACAATGGCAGACCTTAAGGGAACACTTGATCAGTTCGCAAAGGAATTCTTCGGACCGGATACAAAGACAAAGCTTCGTCCTCATCATTTCCCATTCACAGAGCCATCAGCTGAGGTTGATGTTACATGCTTCAAGTGTCATGGAACAGGCCGTGTGAAGAAGATTGAAGAGACAAAGGAGAACGGAAAGCTGGTTCGCCGTGAGGTTGACTGTGCTTGTACAGCTTGTAAGAGTTCAGGCTGGATAGAGATTCTCGGATGTGGAATGGTTCATCCTGACGTTCTCGAGATGTGTGGAATCAATGATAAGAATGATCCGGATGCTCCTGTTTACACAGGATTTGCATTTGGTATCGGACTTGAGAGAGTTGCGCTTCTTAAGTATGAGATTGCGGATATGAGACTCCTCTACGAAAATGACATCAGGTTCCTGGAGCAGTTTTAATAGTTTAATATAGGATATGATAACGGACGCCCGTGACAGGATGACGCGCTGCACCCGGCTGAAAAGCGCCTCTGCAGCACGCACCTGCTCCCGGGCTGAGTAATGAATATAGATAATAGTCCAGTCCTTTTTTGAAGGAGATAATATAACTAAGGAGATAAATTATGGATACACCGGTTATGTGGTTGAAGAATATAGTTCCGGATCTTCCTTTCCCGGAATATGATACTGATGAAGCAGGAAAGGATATCCTGGAGTATGAAGGCCTGGATAAGGCTGTTGATGAGTTCGCTGACAGAATCACTCTTTCAGGTTCTCATGTTGAGAGAGTTACAAAGTATTTCAAGAAGCCTACAGGCGCAAGACTTTCAAGAGTTGTTATCGGTCAGGTTATGGAAGTTGCTTCTCATCCTGATGCAGACAGACTTGTTGTATGTCAGGTAAATGTTGGACACACTGTAGAAGCAGGTCAGGACGAGAATGGTATCGTTCAGATCGTTACAGGTGCACCAAATATCATAAAGCTTAATCCATACAAATTCGGCGAGAACGGTGCGGATAAGCCTGTTTATACACCAACTGTTCTTGACGGTGGTACAGCGGTATTTAATGTTCATACAGGCGAAGACCTTTCTCCAAAGGAAGGCAAGATCAAGAAGGGTAAGCTCAGAGGCGTTCCTTCAGCAGGTATGATGTGTGCTATCGAGGAGATCGGTGCTGATGGAGATCTTTATCCCGGAGATAAGGATGGAGTATATCTTTTCACTGATGAGGAGATTGCTCTTATGGATCTTAAGCCGGGCGATGATGCTACAGCTAAGCTTGGTCTTAACGATGCAAACATTGAGTATGAGATCACTTCAAACCGTGTTGACTGCTTCTCTGTACTTGGTATGGCAAGAGAGGCTGCTGCTACATATGGCGTAGCATTTGATCCGGAAGGAAGATATGACCTTGATAAGATGAAGGCTTCTCTTAACGAAGTAAAGGATGAGAAGAGTTCTGATAAGATTGCAGTTGAAATCGAGGCACCTGAACTCTGCAAGAGATACATCGGACGTGTTGTAAGAAATGTTAAGATCGGTCCTTCACCACTCTGGCTGCAGCAGAGACTTCGCAGCAGAGGTATAAATGCAATCAACAATATAGTAGATATAACAAATTATGTTATGGAAGAACTGGGACAGCCTATGCATGCTTTCGACCTTTCAACTCTTGAGGGTGGAAAGATAGTAGTAAGACGTGCAGCAGAGGGCGAGAAGTTCACAACTCTCCATGATGAGGAGCTTACACTTGATACAGATACACTTATGATCTGTGACGCTGTTAAGCCTGTAGCTCTTGCCGGAATCAAGGGTGGTAAGAACTCTATGATCCCTCTTGAGACAAAGGAGCTTCCATATATTCTCTTCGAGTCAGCTTGTTTTGAGGGTAATAACATCCGTAAGTCTGAGAGACGTCATGGTATCTCAACAGATTCATCTGCTAAGTTCAACAAGGGTCTTGATCCAAATCTTGCAGAGCTTGCTATCACAAGAGCAGTTCAGCTTATTCAGGAACTTGGCTGCGGCGAAGTACTTGAGGGAATGGTTGATGTTTATCCTTCACCGGTTAACCCATGGACTCTTCCATTTGAGCCGGACAAGATGAATAACCTTCTCGGACTTAACATAGCTGTAGATGAGCAGCTTGAAATCTTCGGAAGACTTGGTCTTACATATGATAAGGCAGCAAATGAACTTACAGTTCCTACATACAGACAGGATCTTCACTGCATGGCAGATCTTGCAGAGGAGATTGCACGTATCCACGGATATGATAAGATTCCATCAACAGTTCCTACAACTAATGGTGGTATCGGCGGTATCTCTTATGAGGAGTCTATCAACCGTATAGCAAGAGCTATCGTTGAAGAGAACGGATTCTCACAGGGTATGACATACAGCTTCGAAAGTCGCAAGGTATTCGATAAGCTTCTTATTCCTGAAGGAAGCCCTGTAAGAAATGCAATCGAGATCATCAATCCTCTTGGAGAAGATTTCAAGTGCATGAGAACAACTCTTCTGAACGGACTTCTTACATCACTGGGAACTAACTCAGGAAGAAGAAATAAGAATGTTCGTCTGTATGAGCTTGGTACAGTATATCTTCCGGATGCAACATGGCCGGTTAAACCTACAGAAGCAGGGCGTGAGAACGACCTTCCTCTTACGGAGGCAGCAAGACTTGCAATCGGTATGTATGGCGATGGTGACTTCTTCGTTATGAAGGGTGTAGTTGAAGAACTTCTTGAGAAGCTTAATATAGCAGACAAGGCTGAGTTCGTATCAACAGAGGATTACTCACATGAAGAGTATCCATATCTTCATACATTAAGACAGGCAAGAATCGTAACTAAGAAGGGAAATACTGTTTTAGGATATCTTGGACAGCTTCATCCTGTAGTTGCTGAGAATTACGGTATCAAGGGCGATGCATATATCGCTGATATAAATATGGATAAGCTGGCAGAGCTGGCTGATTTCGATATCAAGTATGTTGAGATCGCTAAGTATCCTGCAAGTACAAGAGACCTTGCACTTCTCTGTGATAAGAATATCTATGTTGGAGATATTGAGAAGATCATAAGAAACAGTGCAGGAGAGAATCTTGAGAAGTGTGAACTCTTCGATGTATATGAAGGAGAGAATATCGCAGAAGGAAAGAAGAGTGTAGCTTATGCACTTTCCTTCAGAGCAGCAGACAGAAACCTTACAGGTGAGGAAGTTAGCGCTGCAGTAGACAGTGTTCTTGCAGCCCTCAAGGATAAGGGAATCGAGATCAGAGCATAAGTCTGATATAAAAATCTGAGAATTAAAGGACCATATGACCGCGTATACATTGCGCGGCTGTATGGCCTTTTTTTGTGCGGCGAAACAAACTCGTAATGCTTAATAAATCTTAAGAGAATCTGCTGACTTTTTTTACAAGTAGGTTACATGTGGCCCCTGTTTTATTACAAGTATTTTACATGGGGATGGGTATAATAAATCAGCCTTAAGGAAAGGCGGAATAAGCAGTATTTATTATAATCCGGAAGGAGCATGAGGTTATGAGAAAAAGAGTTATGTCTTTAGCACTTGCTGCGGTTATGGTTATGAGCATGGGCGCATGCGGTAAAAATGATAATGCAGGGGAAGCAGGTAAGGCTTCTGTAAGTGATGCGGCAGGCAGTACGTTAAATGAATCTATGGAAGTCCCAAGTGAATCAACTGTCGAGATGACGGATCCGGAAGGCTGTGTATTCAAGCTTTCGGATGAGAAGGTAGAGTTTGAAGGAGTTGAAGGACTCTATGAGTCAATCAGATACATGGGAGATAAGGTGGTTCTGGATACCTATGAGTGGAATGAGGAATCATCCTCAGAAAAGGAAAGATTATATCTGGTACCTTCAGCCGGAGGCGCTGCACAGTGTATCTATGAATCGGGTAATCCGGACTCTTCTATACAAAATATAGTCGGTGTTGACGGAAAGATATATGTAGAAAATCTGATATATGAAGATGATAAAGATACAGTAAATTATGAACTTATAGAGTTTGACTCATCAGGAAAAGAGGTCGGCAGAAAGGATGCTTCTTTTATGGAGGGCAGCGAAGATCAGTATCTGGCTTCATGGGTAGTGACAGGAAGTGGAAAATTAGTCTGCATTTATGATACGGAGATCAAGATATTCGATGAGTCGGGTAAGGAAAAGAATGCCGTAAAGACTGAGTCAACCAATGTCAGCGGCTGTCTGGATAAGAATGGAAATGTAGTCATTATATCTAATGGAGACAATAATCATCCTGCAATAGCAAAGATTCTGGATGCGGAAAACGGTGCATTTATAGATGCTGCTGAGATAGAGCATTTTCCGATTAATCTGTATAACGGTTCAGGAAAATATGATTTCACATATAGAGCAGAAGATGGAATCTATGGATATAATATGGAAGAAAAAACTGAGGTGCTGCTATGCGATTTTACGGCATCGGAAATGGCCACATCTTATATACGTGGATTATACATGCTTGATGAGAATTCTCTTATTTATATTGAAGATAATATGAGCGGGGAGAATCCTCCTATATGTAAATATGTAAAGGCTGATCCGTCAGAGGTTAAGGAGAAAACCGAATTGACTCTTATGTGCCACTACTGTGATCCGGATATAGAGAAGGAGATAACCAACTTTAACAGAAATCATCCGGATGTAAGAATCAGGATCATTGAATATAGAGACTCGGAAAATGCTCAGGAAGATATGAGTCTGGATATAGCGGCAGGAAATATTCCGGACCTGTACTTCTTTGGTGATGATACAGAGGGCTTGTCACTGCAGCAGCTTATGGGCAAGGGAATGCTGGAAGATATGACACCATTCCTTGAAAGTGATCCGGAGCTTTCTGAGACGGATTTTGTTCCATCAGTGTTTAATGCTATGAAGCAGGATGGAAAACTGTACTTTGTTTCTCCATTTTTCCAGGTCAGTACCTTTGTTGCAAGTGATGCAGACCTTGGTGGAAAGCAGGGCTGGACCTTTGACGAGATGAAGCAGTATATAGAGTCAAAGCCGGAGGATACAAGAATCTTTTATTCAACCAGCAAGGATGAGAACCTGGATTCTTTCCTGTATTGCTGCGGTTCAAGTTTTGTAGATTGGGAAAAGGGCGAATGTTATTATAACAGTCAGGACTTTAAAGACTTATTGGAAATGTGCAACAGGGGCGATAATGAAGAGACTGACTGGGTAGATATAAAGACTTCAGATTATCTGGCAGAAGGTAAACAGCTGTTCGGCTTTGGGCAGATGAGTCTTAACTCCTTCAGGGATTACCAGACAAGATTTCCGGACGGCATGACAGTTGTGGGATATCCGGATAAGGACGGCCGGGGAGTATATGCATGTTTTAACACTGCAGTAGCGATGTCATCAAAGTGCGCTGATAAAGAGGCTGCCTGGGAGTTCATAAGAATTTTCCTTACTGAGGACTATGTAAAAAATATATATTCAGTAAATGATTGGAATTCCGTCAGAGCAGATGTTCTGGAGAATCAGTTCAGATATAAGACAGCAACGGAAGAATATGATGATGAGTACGGAAACCATATGGTGCCTCAGTCATGTAATCCGGACCTGAATGATTTGGGTGACGATATACTGCTGGATTATATCAAGCCTGTGACGCAGGAAACACTTGATGAATATAAAAATACCATAAACAGAATAAGTAAAATGCAAAGCGAGGATGTAAGTCTAAAAAATATTATTAAGGAAGAGGTCGGTGCATATTTTGCAGGAGACAAGAGTGTGGATGAGGTATGTGAAATAATTCAGAACAGAGCCTCTATTTATATTCAGGAAAACAGATAAAAATATGACATTTTGTGATAAAAAAAGATAGAAAACTAATTTAATTTGAATCATAGTTTTGTTATAATGATTTCTGGGTTTAGGAAGCATTAGGTGAAACGTTTATAACTAATATGATTTTTCAACATAAGGGAGTGGCTTTCAGTTTTTCTAAAGCCACTCCCTATGTTTTTGAATAGATATGAGATTAGACAGAGTTGGAAATACAAAAAGGAATATCATTGTCGGAGAACTGGACCGTTTTCTCGGTATAATACTTCCGTTTATTGTCAGGACCATGATGATTCATGTTCTGGGGGCAGAATATCTCGGACTCACGAGTCTTTTTTATTCTATCGTTCAGATGCTGAATCTGGCTGAGATGGGTTTCGGAAGTGCTATTATATACAGCATGTATAAACCGATTGCGGATAATGACAGCAAGGCCATCAACGCACTGCTTAAGTTTTATGCAGTTGTATACAGGGTGGTCGGAATAGTAATTACTGTAATAGGTCTTCTGGTTATTCCGTTTCTGCCGATCCTTACCAAGAAGGAAGTACCGGCAGATATAAGTGTATATGTGGTATACGCTATATTCCTTGTAAACAGTTTTCTGAACTGTGTACTCTTCCCTAACAGGAGAGCACTGATATCAGCATTTCAGAGGGAAGATATTAATTCCAATATGCATATCATAGTTCAGATTCTGATGTATGGTCTTCAGATCATAGGAATTATACTTACGAAGAACTATTATCTTTATGTACTGACCATACCGGTTCTTACAGTGACCTATGCCTTGCTGTGTAAGTGGCAGTTTGATAAGCATTTCGGTATTTATAAGGAAGAGGGAGAACTGGATGATGACATCCGGGCGGATATAAAGAAGCAGGTTGTGGGACTGACTGTAAGACGTCTTGCAACTTATTCGCGAAATGCCTTCGATTCCATGTTCGTATCGGCTTATCTTGGTCTTAAAATGAATGGAATCTATGGAAATTATTATTATGTCATGGATTCGGTGGTCATGATCATGGCGGTCATAAGAACAGCCATGGCCGGCGGAGTCGGAAACAGCATAGCGCTTGAATCCGAAGAGAAGAATGTCCAGGATATGCACAGGATAAACTTCCTGTTTATGCTGATGGCAGGATGGTGTACAGCATGTCTCTTATGTCTCTATCAGCCTTTTATGGAGATATGGGTAGGAAAGAAAATGCAGCTTCCATTCTATATGGCTGTTGCTTTTGCTGCGTATTTCTATATTCTGAAGATGGGAGATATACGTTCCCTCTATGCGGAATCCGTCGGAATATGGTGGAATACCAGATACATATCAATTGCTGAGGCTGCAGCAAATATTGTGCTCAACTGGGTATTTATAAAAAACTTTGGTGTGCTTGGAATAGTTCTGGCCACTATGATATCTTACTTTATATTTAATTTTATAGGCGGTGCGATAATACTGTATCGCTGTTACTTTAAGAATAATTCGCTTTCAGAGTATTTTCTGAAGCATGTCAGATATATTATAATAACCGCGTGTATCTGCACGATCACATACCTGATAACAGTACCTGTAACGTTGTGTGGAATACCCGGTTTTTTGATCAAGGCGGTGATCAGTGCGGCTGTTCCGGTTATACTGTATCTTATTGTTTATTGCAGAACGGAAGAGTTTAAAAACGCCATGCCTCTGATAAGAGGCTTAATGAGACAAAAGAGGGATGGGAAATGAAATATATACAATTAATGGACTGCACGATGCGCGATGGAGGATGGGTTAATGAATTCTCCTTTGGCACGGAAGGAATGAGAGATATCCTTCAGACTGTGGAAGATGCAGGAGTAGAGTTTGTCGAGCTCGGGTATCTTGATCAGGTTAAAGGCTTCTTTCATGAAGGGTCCATGTATAAGAATTTAAGTGCGCTCAGTGAGAGCTTTTCAGGAGTAGAAAGGCGTGAGGGTACTACAAGGCTTGTTATGATCGATTACGGAAAGTTCGATGTGGAGAAGCTTTCGAAGCTTGGCCAGGATGAGGACCGCGTGATCGATGGCATACGTTTATGCTTTCATAAGAAAGATACAAAAGAGGCCCTGGAACTGGGCAAAAAGATACTGGACAGAGGTTATAAGCTGTTTGTTCAGCCTATGGTGGCATCACGTTATTCTGATGATGATGTGAAGGCGCTGATAGAAGATGCTGAGAAAACAGTACCGGGATTCAGTGCGATTTATGTTGTAGACAGCTTCGGCGTTATGGATGTAAAAAACATAGTCGAAAGACTTCTTCTGATGGATGAGCTTCTGGATCCGGGAATCATGCTGGGACTGCATACTCATAATAATCTTAATCTTTGTATAGAACATGCAAAAGCTGCCGTGGAGTTAACTCGCGGAATCTGTTCGGCGGTGCAGGTAGAGAGAGGACTTCACAGAGACAGACGTCTTATTATAGATGCTACACTTCAGGGACTTGGGAAGGGTGCAGGTAATCTTGTTATAGAGGATATAGCCTCATACCTGAATGAAAATGAAGGGAAGAACTATGCTGTAGATAAGCTTAAGGAGTTATCCGGACGAAGGATAGAACCTATGCGTGACTTATACAGCTGGGGCTATGGACCGGAGTATGAGATGAGCTCAAGATATTTTGTTACTCCGACTTATGCAAGAGTATTCTTCCAGGAGTGCAGCAAGTCACTTCAGGAACTTGAAACATTCCTGTCAAGCATTCCGGAAAATAAAAAAGATTCCTTTGATAGAAAATATGTAGAGGAATATCTTCGAAAGATGTGAATCAGTCATGAGTATAATCACACTGGAACAAATTAAAAATATGATGGTTTCTCCGGATGTCCGGGTTATCAGCTTTGATGTGTTTGACACACTGCTGCAGAGAAAGGTTGATGCCGGAGAGCCTTTTTTTCGTCTGCTTAACAGGAGATTCCGTGAGAAGTCTTCTGCGGGACTGGACTTCGGAAGAATGAGGAGAGAAGCAGAAGGAGCTTTAAGAAGAGAGATTATTCGGGGAGAGCGCGATAAAGAAGATGTTCTTCTGGATGATATATATGAATATATAGAAAAGTTTTATGGAATACCTTCTCAGATTGCAGATGAGATGAAGCTGGAAGAGGAGGCTTTGGAAAGCAGATTAAACTCAGCAAGAAAAGCAGGAAAAGAGCTTTATCAATATGCTCTCTCTACAGGTAAGAAGATAATCGTTACTTCTGATATGTATCTTAGTGCGTCTTCAGTAGAGCACCTTCTCTGTGAGGAGGGCTACAGTGGATTTGACAGGATATTTGTATCTTCCGAATGCGGCCTGAGAAAGATAACCGGAAATCTCTATAACTTTGTTGTGAAAGAGATGGGAGTCGCACCTGAAGAGATACTTCATATCGGAGACAACAGGGAAAGTGATATAGAGATTCCTGAGAAACTTGGAATGAAAACGGCCTGGCTTCCTTCGGCAGGAGAGAAGTACAGAGAGGCCGGCTGCAGCCATCAGCCTGAAAAAATGTGCCGTGATCTGGTTAACTGGGAGGCATCTCTTCGTGAACCGGGAGTGGCTATAGCAAGAAAGATGGCCGCAAATATGTACTTTGATGATCCTTTCAGAGACTTTGCTCCGGAATCAGACTATAACTGTGATCCGTACTTTGTGGGATATGCAGCTCTGGGACCGCATGTACTGGGCCTTGTAAGGTGGCTGTGCGACAATATCCATAGAGATAATGTAAGAAAGATGGTATTCCTGGCGAGGGACGGATATCTTCCTATGCAGGTGTATAACCTGATGAGAAGTTATTATCCGGAACTTCCGGAGGCAAGCTACCTTCTTACATCAAGGATTGCACTTCTTCCTGTGATTATACGGGAACCTTCGGACTTATATCAGATTCCGGTTGATAAAAGCTATCATACTCCTGAGGAAATGCTGCGGCTGCTCCGGTTCTGTTCGGAAGACGGAGCATGGGAGAGAATGCAGGAGAAAGGAACATATAAGAACTATAAGAGTGGAGAAGGCTTTACAGCAGACTCCTTTAACGGATTTATATATGACTTTATAACATGTGCCTATAGCAGAGAGGTGCATGATGAAAAACGTAGAATTGTGTCGGAATATCTGCTTAGGAATGGGGAGTCTATAGAAGACGGCTGCGCTGTTTTTGATTCCGGCTACAGCGGAAGGATTGCAGCGGCTGTTAAGGAAGCTTCCGGAAAAGATATATATGTATATTATATTCATTCGGATGGAAGCTCCTGCTTTATGAATGAAGCGGAGGCGGATATAAAGATAAGAACCTTCCTCGACTTCAGTCCATATATGGAGTCAACCATGAGAGAGTATGCTTATCTTGAACCGAAGGCATCATGTATAGGATATACAGACAATCTTGAACCGGTATTTGACTGCGGACCTGATGCAGGATATTCAGATACTGCAGTCAGTATGCAGAAGGGAGCGCTGGACTACGTCAGTGAATTCCTGGACGCCTTCCATGATTATGAGAAGGAGACGAGCTGCAGAGCACTGTCGGCAGCTATACCGTTTGAAGCATTTTTAAGATACTGTTCAGAAGCTGACCGTCATATGTTTGACGGCGTTATGATAGATGACGAGCTGTGGGGAGGAAGACGGGATATCGATCTTAATTATCTGATGGATGCCCGTATATCAAAGCTTCCTCAATATGCAGGGAAGAATAATGAGTGATAAGAATAATACATTTGAATATCAGGTGGCACACAGTCCGCTTAAGGAATCGGTTCTTAACTGGTATGATTTTAAGTGTGACGCATCGGTTCTTCTGATCGGGGAGAGAAGCTGTGGGCTTAAGGAACTGTTTTTGAGAAGAGGCTGTGAAGTGACTGTTCTAGGGGAGAGTGATGATATATCTCAGTATGACTATGTTATTGCATTAGACGAGATTGAGATGCAGAGAGATCCTCAGGAAAAGGTCAGGGAATGGACAGCTTATGTGAAGCCGGAAGGCTCACTTATCATATCTTGTGATAACAGATTCGGCCTTAAGTATATCTGCGGGACACCGGAAAAATATACAGAGATTCCTTATCTCGGGATTAATGGATATTTTGAGGGACTGAGTACCGGCAGGGAAACATTTCCGGGACAGGCAGTATCAGGCGGACAGGAATCCGAGATGGGAAGACTGTACAGCAGGCAGGAAGTGATCAGGATTCTGGGGCAGGCAGGCATAGAACATTATAAGTTTTTCTATCCGGTGCCGGATTCGCGTATGCCTCAGATGATATATACGGATTCTTCAAGAAACGGAAGCTC
>ONEC01000054.1 GCA_900316715.1 uncultured Eubacteriales bacterium | reverse complement strand
TGAGTTACGGTAGTAACGAGCAAGAAATAGCGTTTTTAGCCCCAGTTGGTATATGATAGTGAATGTAAAAAATAATCATCGAGATATCTAGTTCACAGTGATTTAGTTTAATATTACAGGCACCACTGTCGAAAAGTTGCACAACTGTTAGGTAAATCCAAACATTCGGCCGATATAATCGGTAACACATTACAGTTGTGCAGCACAGCGACTGCGGCATTTACAGCAGCATGTAAGACCAGAACGGGTATAGCGAATAAAATTAATAAATATGTTGTTAATGGTGCACCACTTGATGGTCAGTTCTTAGCTGATGTTGGAGAGGTTGCATCATATGGTCTCATGACAACTGTTTTCGGAAGAATGACAGCCAAGGATTTTCAAAGCTATTCAGAAGCAGCGAATACAATTGTAAAGGGAACGGTAGTTAATAATGAAGAGATAAAATGGTATACAGAAGATGATTATTTACAAGAAATAGCAAGTAAGGGTGGAAGTAACTCAATTAGAGATTTAATGCTCCAAAGTGAAATTTCAAAAAATGGGGGATTCTAGATGATGGAACAAACCAAGGGGTTAAACATTTTGTAGATTATTGGGAAAGGTATCCTGAGAGAATTCCGTCATTAGAGCAAAGACTTGGAGTGAATGTTGGTGATTTCAGTAGTAGTAATTGTAAAAGATGGAAAAATTCAATCAATGATGCCAAGTGATTTTAAATCTTTTAATAAATTACAATGAATAAAAACTGTTATGAGGATGATAATTCAAAATATTATATCAGATGGCTATGAAAGATTTTTGGTAGTTAATACTATAGAAAATAAAAAACTTTTTGTACATTATATTGAATATTCAGAGTATTTAAATGACAATGAGAAATCAAAAATACGGAATGTAGGAGATATATTATCCGCCGAAATTCGTATAGATTTAGTAAGTAATTCATATATTACGAATGGGAAATTAGATTTTTTTCAAGAAATAGACAATTCATCTAGTATTAAAGCTATTATTGAAGTGAAAGAAGTTATTGACGAGTATACTATTTTTGCTAAAACTTCATTATGCAATGAAGTAATTCTAATAGAGTTCGAAAACAAAATTACATATCAACAGAACGATAGAGTTTATATTGAAGGATCACTAGAAATTGAGCCTTCCGAAAATGATAAGTAACCTATAAGTTTGAAGGTATGATAGAATATCGGTAAACTTCCAAGAAGTTCCTGTAGAAGAAGTGGAATTACCTTATAAAGGTTATAATACTATAGATGACTTATTATGGTATGATGAATACTAGGAGACCAGCTATGAAAAGTCAAGCTTAAATTAGCGGGAAATTTCATTTATCTTTCGTGGCTGAAAAAGGGTAATAGAATAAGGGCACAATATGAAACTATTTAAAATTTTAAAAAGATTTGAAGCTGTATTAATTTTTATAACAGTATTATTATCTGCTCAAATTGTTAGAGCAGACGAATACACTTATGATGACAACGGAAGAATTACTCAGGTAGAGCACGAAGATGGCAGCTCTACTGTATATTCCTATGACGATAATGGTAATCTGTTATCTGTTGAGACGGTATCTCCTACAAAGAAGGAAAACCCCAATAACAACAATACTAATGAAAATCAAAGCAATATTCCATCAGATAACAAGGAACAAAAACCATCTGATAATCAAGAGCAAAAATTACCGGATAATCAGGAACAGCAACAAGTAGTGAATACTGTGCCTGATAATCCGGAGAATTATTCAAAACCATCTGACGGAGAAAGCGTAAACAAAAAAGATAATCAAATATCTGAAAATAATAAAGAAAATATTGATCCTTCAAACATTGAAAGTCAAGAGAGTGATAAGTTAGATGTAAAAAAGACTGATAAGAATTCATCAACAGGCGATAGCACTCCTATAATCCTGTTGATGATCCTTATGGGTATATCACTCTCTATGATAGTTGTAATAAGAAGGAGAAAGCACGATTAATGCCTTCTTCTAAGTACTTCCTTCAGCCATCCTGTGAATCCATCCGGCAGCACATCGTACATAGGCATACCGTCATCGAACTTAAGGTTCATCTGTACTCCGTTCATGAGACAGTGCTGCCCGATCTCATATCCGAAGTTTATGGATGCGACTCCCTTATCCCCGTTATAGGTCCAGTCAGGCGTGAGTATGAAACTATGTTTCATAGCTCTCATTCTTTCAAGTCTCGGAACCACCTGCTTTTCATAAGAGAAAACCTCGTCATGCTTACAGAGAGCAAAGAAGAGTGTTACGCCCAGTTCATCCCACTTATCAATTATTTCATCAGGGGATATGTCACTGGAACCAACAGGGACCAGAATATCAAATTTCTCCGGATGACACTCACCAAGCGTAAATGTGAATCTTGCTCCACTGGAGTTTCCGAGAAGAATCTTTTCTTTAACTCCCTCTGTATGCTTATCTATGAAATTATCTATAAGACCGATTACTGGTTCAACATAGGTTTCATCCCAGAATCCTTCAACATCTCCTTCGTCATTCTCATATTCATTAGCAATAGGAACTAAGATATAAGCGCCTCTCATGTCTTTCTGATAATCATCCGATGAATACATTTCAGCACCGGAATAATTGATGCAGAGATCACCTACCAAAGAGTTGCTGGTCCCATGTAAAAATATAAGAAGAGGATAATCATTCTTCTTAGGATATCCATGTTCAGACGGATCAAAGAAGTAATATTTCAGTCCATTAAAGCTGTCTTCTTTGAATCGGTTGAAATACTTTCCTGTGGGATAAGTCGGATCATAGGATATAAATGCGCCTTCCGGTAATTCATCAGCCCAAGGCGGAACTGGTCTTTCGGTCTTGTTTTCCATATATGGTACTCCTTTATAATGCAAAAACAGTATTGTAACATTCATATTATACAGTATCCGAAAAATAATAATATATACCTGTAAGTATAATTTGACACATCGCTCAGATTTTTATATAACAACATATAACCAAGTGACGTATTAGTGGAGGTTCATAATGGTAAAGTTATCAAATCAGCAAAAACTGCATCCTATCCTCGGCTTTGTTCTGTTTGCCGTCTTAATGGGGGCATTCCTTACAGCAGGAAAATATATGCAGCAGAACTGGGGCATAACAGGGCTTGTTCTATCAGAGTTCATGTTCCTGGCCATTGCCATAATATACTGCCTTATAACAGGCTCAAAGATAAAGGAAATGTTTCCTATAAAAAAAATCACAGCGATGGACCTGATCGGATGCTTTATGCTTCATCTCGGAGGATATCTTCTTTCTTTAATCAGTATTGCAGTAGTGGGATTAGTATATCCGGAGGCTCTTAAGGAAGCAGATCATCTTAATGAATTCCTGTTTGGCAGCATGTCTTTTATCCCGGCTCTTATTATAATAGGACTTCTTCCTGCAATATGTGAGGAAGCAATACATAGAGGAGCTATACTTTCAAACTTCAGATCCATTAAGAAGGACTGGGTAATAGTCCTTATAATGGGCTTGTTATTCGGTATAAATCATGTATCAGTTCTTAAGTTCTTCTCAACAGCAATACTTGGAGGAGTGCTTTCTTACGTACTAGTAAAGAAGAATAATATCCTGCTCACCATGCTTATACACTTTGTAAATAATGCATTCTCAGTTGTTGTAAGCTATGGAATGGGGGCCGCAAAAGCGGCTGCTTCAGCTTCGCTCACAGACATGAACATGACAGCTGCTCTCGGAGTATATCTTATGCTTGGATTTGCAGCTCCGTTCATGTTTGTTATTGGAAGCAGATTGCTGGCACCTCAGGATTTTAAGAAAAAATGGATTCTATTTGCCGGCATTATTTCCGCCTTAATGATTGCAGGCGGCATATATATAACACTTAGTGGAAAAGGCGTTACCATGCAGATTAACAGTGCATTTTCATATGATGTCGTAGATGCAGATAAGGATACCGAAGCATGCGAATTCACAATGGAAAAGGATACAACAGCATTGGTCGTAGTATCTTTAAAGAATGCAGAAGGAGATTACAGAGTAAGAATAGACGGCGATAAGGGAAGCAATATAATCAACGCTCCGGTGCCGAATGAAAGTATGAGAACATTCATGTATCAATGTGAGTTTCAGGCGGATCATTACACAGTATATATAGATCCTGAGGAAAATGCAGTGGGTGAGACACCATACTTTACCATTATTATTTCTAATAATTGAAATGAAGCCTTTTTTCTGTTAAAATAGATGCATGGGTGAACGAACGTTATGCCTGACAAGACGGAGAAGGGGCAGTAGCGTATGAAGGGTTGTTTTATTGCGATACGCAAAATTGAATATAAGATATTAAATGTCGGAAGATGAGTTTTTTTCTCATGCCCGACATTTTTTATTTTATAAGAAAGGAGGAAGATATGGGACCTGATGAACTGGAAATTGAAGCATTGACTAATAATCTGCCAAAGGTTTTAGAGTTCATAGATACAAAACTTGAAGAGCTGGAGTGTTCTATGAAGGCTCAGATGCAGATTGATATTGCGGTTGAAGAAATCTTTGTAAATATCGCAAATTATGCTTATGCTCCGGAAGTTGGTATGGCGACTATAAGGATAGAAGCGGATGAGAGCCCGACGGCAGTAAAGATTACATTTATTGATAAGGGTGTCCCATATGACCCACTGAAGAAGGATGATCCGGATGTTACTCTTTCTGTAGAAGAGAGGCAGATCGGAGGATTGGGAATATTTATGGTAAAGAAGAGCATGGATGATATGCTCTATGAATATAAGGATGGTCAGAATATATTGACTATCGTAAAGCAATTATGAAAGGGGATTCAAACTATGTTAAACATTGAGAAGAAGGCAGAAGGAAGTAACTTAGAGATAGCTCTTTCAGGAAGACTGGATACAACTACAGCTCCTGATCTTGAAAATGAGATTAAGGGAAATATTGATGGAGTTGAGAATCTAGTATTCAATCTTGAAAATCTTGATTATATATCATCTGCAGGACTCAGAGTTCTTCTTTCAACTCAGAAGATAATGAATAAGCAGGGCAGTATGGTTGTTAAGAATTGTGCTGAAGAGATAATGGAGATATTCGAGGTTACAGGTTTTTCAGATATATTGACAATTGAGTAAGATTTTTTGATTCACCTGAAGATACATAGGGGAGAGTGATATATATGAATTTTGAACTCAGTGCTTCAAATATAATAAATATTATGTTTATCTCAGCCGGAATAGGAGTCTGCGGACTGAGCCTGATACATGTGAGTTCAGGCATGCATATCAGAAAAGAAGCCAAGAAGTATTTTCAGGTGTTTTTTAGTCTGATCATCATATATATATGCATGCATCTTACCAGAATGATGATGGATGGCCGTACGGAACTCGGAGTCTATACAGGCATACGTATTATAACCTTTATAGAATTTCTTGTGTCAGGATTCATGATATATCTTCTTTCACTCCTGATACTATATATAGCCAAGCCCGGAAAGTTTGGAGTCACAATAAACAGAGTGTTATTTATTATACTTCTGATACATACCGTGGCTCTGCTTATATCTCAGTTTACAAACTTCTATTACTATTTTGATGAGATGAACTCATATCATCGTTCAAGAGGATATGCAATGTCTAATATTATGCATATCCTGATGCTTTGTCAGAATATCTTCCTGATTTTAAAGTATAGAGATAAGTTTAACAAAAAGCTGGCTTCTGCGCTCTGGTTTTATATGATAGCACCGCTTATAGCTATAATACTGCAGCTGATCTCTGCTAAAATACAGTTTATTATTCTTGCGACAGTTGTGGCAGCGGTATATCTGTATTTTGTTATAGTAAGGATACAGATGGAGCGTTATGAGAGTCAGCAGAAGGAGACAACGCGTCTTGATACGGAGCTTTCTATGGCGACGAGGATTCAGGCGGAGACGCTTCCGAATATCTTTCCGCCGTTTCCGGAAAGAGACGACTTCGAGATTTATGCAACCATGAACCCGGCAAAGGAAGTTGGAGGAGATTTCTATGATTTCTTCCTGATAGATGATACTCATCTTGGTCTTGTTATGGCTGATGTTTCCGGTAAGGGAATACCGGCAGCCCTCTTTATGATGGTATCTAAGATTCTGGTTCAGAATTATGCCATGATGGGTCTCAGTCCGAAGGAAGTCCTGGAGTCTGTTAATAAACAGATCTGTGCGAATAATCCGGAAGAAATGTTTGTTACAGTCTGGTATGGATGTCTGGATCTTATGACAGGAAAACTCACTGCGGCAAATGCAGGACACGAATATCCTGTGCTTAAGAAACCGGGTGAGAGTTTTGAACTTATAAAGGATAAGCATGGTCTGGTTATCGGTGGTATGGATGGGGTGAAATACAAGGAATACGAGCTTCAGATGGATTCCGGAGCAAAGATATTCTTATATACAGATGGTGTTCCGGAGGCTACAAATGCAGAGAGTGAGCTTTTTGGAACAGAACGTATGGTTAAAGCCCTCAGGATAATGGAGAATGACAGACCGGAAGATATTCTGGGCGTTGTAAATGCTGCGGTTGTTGACTTTGTAAAGGAGGCACCTCAGTTTGATGATCTTACGATGATGTGCGTTGAATATATCGGTCCTAAAGAAGCTAATGATAATAAGGAGTCTGAGTAACTAAGGAGGTGGATTCTTGAAAACTATTATAGGCAGTAAAGATATAACCGTATTCTTAACAGGCAGAGTAGACTCTGTAAATGCTCCGGAAGTTGAAGGCGAACTGTTTGATATAGCTGAATGTAATAAGGGTAAGAAGCTGGTGTTGGACTCTTCAGAAATGGAATATATATCCAGTGCAGGCCTCAGAGTTCTGATGAAGCTTAAGAAGAAGTATAATGATTTTGAACTTATAAATGTTACTCCGGATATATATGAGATTCTTTCTACCACAGGATTTACAGAGATTCTTACTATTCATAAGAAGCTTAAAGAGATTACTGTGAATAAAGAAAACTTCATAGGTGCCGGAGCTAATGGAAAGGTATACAGGCTTGATGATGAGAGGATAGTTAAGGTTTATAATCCTATATCCAATCCGCCTGAGAAGATTGAGCGGGAGAAGGCAGCGGCAAGACAGGCCTTTGTTCATGGTATACCATCGGCAATACCCTTTGATATTGTTAAGATAGATGGCATGTACGGCATGATATATGAGTTGATCAATGCCGATACACTGGGCAAATATATTAATTCTCACCCGGAAGAGATGGAGAAGTATGCAGTAGAGATGGCTGAACTTCTGCGGCAGCTTCACGATACTGAATTCACTGGGAATGAACTTCCGGATGCCAGACTGGGTCTTAAAAACTGGATAAAGATAGCAGAAGACTCCGGGTATTATAGACAGAGTGATCTTGATAAGGTATATGATCTTGTAGATTCCATACCGCACAGGGATACATTTATCCATGGAGATTTTCATCCCGGAAATATAATGCTATCTGATGGAGAAATGTTTCTTATAGATATGACTGATGCATCCATAGGTCATCCGGTTATAGATCTTTTGGGAATGTTTCAGCTGATGAAGCTGCTTCCTTTAATGAAACCTGCCATTGCTCCGAGATATACAGGCATGAAGATGGAACTTTCTGTGGGAATGTGGGATGCATTTCTAAGAAGATATCTCGGAACAGATGATGCTTCAAAAATATCAGAGGTTGAAAAAGTTCTTGGTATATATGGATTTATAAGAAGTCTGGGCGGCGTTACATTCTCTGATGAAGTTCCGGATGGTGTGCGCAGAGAACAGGCTGCGAAAATCATCCATTGTATTCTGAAAGGAATTGAACAGGGAATTACAAACGTGGATTTTTTATAGAAAAGGGGCTGAGGCAAATATGATATTATATATAAATGCATGTACCAGGAAGGAGTCACGTACAAAATATCTGGCTGAGAGGTTTATAGATAAGCGTGGTATAGGAGAAGTTGAGGAGCTTAACCTGTATGATGTTGTCTTTCCATGCACTGATGAGAAGTTTCTGGATTGGAGAAACGGATGCGTAGAAAGAGGAGATTTTTCGGACAAGTATTTTGACCTTGCAAAGCAGTTCGCGGCTGCCGAGAAGATAATAATCGCAGCTCCATACTGGGACCTTTCTTTTCCGGCTGTATTGAAACAGTATATAGAGCATATAAATGTTATGGGAATAACCTTTATATATACGGATGAAGGTTATCCTAAAGCTATGTGCAGAGCTGATAAGTTATATTATATAACGACAGCGGGAGGTGAGTTTCTTCCGATGGAATTCGGCTTCGGATACATAAAGTCTCTTGCTGAAAGCTTCTATGGAATAACAGATTGTGAGCTTATAATGGCAAAGGGTCTGGATGTGGTCGGAGCGAATGTAGAAGAAATTTTAGAAAATGCAATTTAGTTACCTTTTTCCTTTTTTGAATGTGCTTTAAGTGTTATAATCTAATGGGCAAAAACATCAAGGAGGTCATACATGAAAGCATTCAAAAAAGTTGTTTTAAAGTATAACAGTGTTAGTTTAATTTTCAGAATATTTATTGGTATTTGTATCGGAGTAATACTTGCCTTAACAGTTCCGAAAGCGTCATGGATCGCAACTTTCGGAAGTCTCTTTGTAGGAGCACTTAAGGCTATTGCTCCGATTCTTGTTGCTGTGCTGGTTACAAGTGCACTCTGTCAGGGCTCTGCCAGGTTGGATAAGAGATTTGGAATAGTAATATTCCTGTATCTTATAACAACGCTTATAGCATCCTTTGTTGCAGTTTTTGCCAGCTTTATATTTCCACAGACAATGGTTCTGGCAGAAAGTGCAGGAGAACAGACGCCTCCGGGTGGTGTAGGAGAAGTTCTCAGCAACCTTCTTATGAACATTATTGTTAATCCTGTTCAGGCTGTATCAAGTGCAAACTATATGGGTATCCTTCTCTGGGCTGTAGTCTTTGGACTTGCTCTTAAGAAGGTGGGATCAGACACAACCAAGAACATGCTGTCAGATTTTTCTGATTCTGTTTCAACAGGAGTTAAGTGGATCATCAATCTTGCACCTTTCGGAATATGCGGTCTGGTATTTGACTCTGTTTCAAGCAACGGACTTAATATATTTGTAGATTATGGAAAGATAGTGGCTCTTCTTGTAGGAAGCATGCTGGTCGTTTCTCTCATTATCAATCCTATAATCGTGGCAATATGTCTCAGATGCAATCCATATCCGCTGGTATGGAGATGTCTTAAGGAAAGTGGAATCACAGCTTTCTTCACAAGAAGTTCAGCTGCTAATATTCCTGTTAATATGGAACTCTGTGAAAAGCTTGGCTTGGATAAGGATGTATATTCAGTATCCATTCCTCTGGGTGCGACTATCAATATGGATGGTGCAGCTATAACAATCACTATCATGACTCTTGCAGCAGCAAATACAGTAGGTATCAGTGTAGATATTCCGACAGCTCTTATAATGTCATTCCTGGCAGCAGTTGCAGCCTGTGGAGCATCGGGCGTAGCAGGAGGATCACTCCTTCTTATACCTATGGCATGTTCACTGTTCGGTATATCCAATGATATAGCTATGCAGGTTGTTGCAGTTGGATTTATCATCGGTGTTATTCAGGATAGTGTGGAAACAGCACTTAACTCATCCGGTGACGTGCTTTTTGCAGCTACGGCTGAGTATTATGAATGGAGACGTTCAGGAAAAGCACTTCCTGACTTTCTTAAAAAGGGTAAAAAGGCAGATTAATATAGATTAATTCGGGAGTATGAAAATGATATTTACAGTGGATGGGAGTTATAAGGAAGATCTGAAAGAGTATAATGAGCAGATACTCGAAAAGTACGGTGTATCTTCCAGCAGCGCAGAGCGTGAGATAATGTGCCTCGCTGAAAATGGTAATACGGTAGCATGCAAGCTTTTTGCAGATCTTATATTTTATAAAAAGGTTCTCAGAAAGAACTTTTATCGCGATGCATTTGACCTGTATCTTAAATCGGCAGGAATGTCTGTAAATGAATTCGGCTGGAGCTGCAGTGGTGTATCATATCCGCTTTCTTTCTGGATGATCGGATATTACCTCGTGAATTATAAGAGAGAGTCGGCTCTATCAAAATGCGAGACTATCGACATAATTGAGGAAATGTCCTTAGAGGAAAGATTTACCATTGCTTTAAAGCTTGCTGTATCAACCGTTGATAATGTAGTCGTTGCAGGTGCCATAAACCTTATAGGAAGAATACTCTTTGAGGTTTCAGAAGATGACGGGCTATTTGAACGTCTTAAGGATATGGTAAGACAGACAGTATGTGAGCATGATTTTTCTGAAATCGGAATTGAAGTATCTCCGATAAAGACTCAGGAAGACTGCGGCCTGCTGGCTGATAAGTTTTTCGTTAAGGCGGCAGAAGAAGGTTATGTATATGCATGTAACAACCTGGCTGTCAGAGAAGCTGAGAAGATTATAAATATACTTACAGCTGATGGCGATACATCGGAAGCTAAGCAGAACGCATATGAGAAGAATAAGGATGCAGTAGATGGTGCAGTTCTGGACTATATATGTTTCCTGAAGATAGCAGCGGACAGACTGGAACCTTATGCGGCAAACCGTCTGGGACTATTCTATAGGACAGGTGAGATAAAGACTGCAGATGGAAGTTTTATCTTCAGGGATTATATAGATCATAACGAAGCAAAGGTATACTTTAAAAAAGCGACTGTTTGTCCGGATGAGAATTCCGGATGGGCATTCCTGAACCTGATCAGATATTATTATCAGGATTACAGCAACAATATTGAACTGATGAATGAACATATGGATTATATCAAGACTCTTAATCCTAAGGCATACGACATAGCAATCGAACTTTAAGGAGGATGATATGGAAGAGAAGAAGGTTAAGTCTAATCCTAAAGCGCTTTTTCCGATAGCTCTCTTTCTTGTGTTATATCTTGGAAACGGTGTATTCTTTGAATATATAAAGCCTCAGGAAGGCCAGATGGGCTTCTATGTGGTTTCGGTAGTTCTTGCATTTTCAATTGCACTTATTGCGGCTTTCCTTCAGAACAGGAAGCTCAGTTTTGATGAAAAGATTCATATATGTGCCAAGGGTATAGGTGATGACAATATAGTCATTATGCTTTTTATATTCCTTATGGCCGGAGGCTTCAGCGGAATCGCCAGTCAGGCAGGCGGGGCATCGAGTACAGCTAATATGCTTCTCAATGTTATACCTGGAAAGTATGCTGTTCCGGGACTGTTTCTTATATCATGCCTTATTTCCATGGCCATGGGAACAAGTGTTGGTACCATATCGGTTCTTGCACCTATTGCCTGTGCAGTATCGAAGAATGGCGGACTTCCTCTGGAACTGTGTGTGGGAGTAGTTGTTGGCGGTGCCATGTTCGGCGATAACCTGTCCTTCATATCAGATACAACCATTGCGGCAACGAAGACCCAGGGTGTAGAGATGAAGGATAAGTTCTTTACGAATATTCGAGTGGCTCTTCCTTCGGCGGTTATCACATTTATTATGCTGATCGTATATGCAGTTATGAAGAAGGGCGTGGACGTAGGACATTTTGAATTCAGTTTTCTTCAGGCTCTTCCATACTTTATAGTTCTTATTATGTCCATAATAGGAATAAATGTGTTTATCGTTCTTATAACAGGAATTATCCTGTTCATAGGAGCCGGAATATTGACCGGTTCTCTTACATATGCGACAGGCCTTGCCTCCATGGGAAGCGGAATGTCCGGTATGTTTGAGACCATGATAGTTACCATTCTTGTAGCATCTATAGCATCACTCATGAAAGAGAATGGTGGTTTTGAAGCGATACTTTCTCTTATAAGAAGAAAGGCAAAGGGGAAGCGTGGCGGCAGTTTTGGAATAATGCTGCTTACAGCATTTATGGATGTGGCTACAGCTAACAATACAGTAGCTATAGTTATTGCCGCACCTATTGCAAAAGATATAAGTAAGGAATATGGGGTAGAACCTAAGAAGACAGCTTCGCTGCTGGATACAGGATCATGCATCATGCAGGGCATCATCCCTTACGGCGCACAGCTTCTGGTTGCAGCAAATATAGCCGGAATAACCAGTATGTCTCTGATCCCGTTCCTGATATATCCGTTCATCCTGCTTGCCTTTGTCATAGTTTCCATAATAAGGGAGAAGTAGCTAACGACCGTAAATATTATGTTGAAAAAAGTACCTGAAAATCCTATAATATCACAGTGTTATTTTTTGTTGTTTTTATGTTTTGAGGTAATTATATAATGAGTGATTTTAACTTTTCAGCACTTATAGACAGCGCCATCAAAGCACGTCAGAATGCTTATGCGCCATATTCAGATTACTGCGTAGGATGCGCAGTTCTTACAGATAATATGTTATATACAGGATGCAACATTGAGAACGCATCCTATGGTCTTACTATGTGTGCAGAGAGAACTGCAGTTTTCAGTGCAGTTTCTGCAGGAGAGAGAAAGATTAAGGCTATTGCCATAGTCGGAAGCCCTAGAGGCAATGATATTACTGACTATGCCTATCCTTGTGGTGCCTGCAGACAGGTAATAGCTGAGTTCAGCGATAAAGATACTGTTATAATTGTAGCTAAGTCCCTTGAGGACTATAAGATTTTTACAGTGGCAGAGCTTCTTCCAGAGAGCTTTACACTGGCTTGATGTAGAAAGGATAATATATGTTTGACCCAAAAACTCTAAAAGCATACGAACTGATTGAGACTGTTTCCCTTCCTGAGTACAACGGAACAGGATATCTCATGAGCCATATTAAAACAAAGGCCAGAGTTATGCTTGTAGATAATGATGATACTAATAAAGTATTTAATATCATGTTCAGAACTCCATGTATGGAAAGTACAGGTGTTCAGCACATCATAGAACACACAGTTCTGTGTGGTTCAAAGAAGTTTCCTGCAAAGGACCCATTTATAGAGCTTGCAAAGGGCTCGCTTAATACATTTCTTAATGCAATGACATTTTCTGATAAAACCTGTTATCCGATAGCGAGTGTCAATGCGGCTGACTTCCATAATCTTATGGATGTCTATCTGGATGCTGTGTTTAATCCCAATATATATAAGAGAGAAGAAATTTTTAAACAGGAAGGCTGGCATTATGAACTGAATGCCCCTGATGATAATATTATTATTAACGGCGTTGTCTATAATGAGATGAAGGGCGTTTATTCTTCACGTGAAAATGTAGTCGCAGCCATCTGTAATGAGTCTCTTTTCCCTGACTCAATATATGGAAAGGATTCCGGTGGTGATCCGGACGTTATTCCGTCTCTTACAAGAGAGGCATATCTTGATTTCCATAGAAATTATTATCATCCTTCAAACAGCTATATCTACCTTTACGGAGATGTGGATTTTGCAAAGGAACTGGAATATATCGATTCAGAGTATCTCTCAAATTATGACTATCTCTATGTACCATCAGAGATAGGTCTTCAGGAGAGCTTTAAGGAACCTGTTCATGTAACAGGCGAATATAACATTGCTGATGATGAAGATGAGAAGGATAATACCTTCCTTACATATAATGTTGTAGTTGGTACCACTGCTGATATCAATAAGACAACTGCTCTTGATGTGCTTATAAAGGTTCTCTTTACAGAGCCGGGAGCACCTGTAAGACAGGCTATTCTTGATGCCGGATTCTGTGATGATTTCGATGCATCAATCGATACAACTCTGCGTCAGCCTACATTTTCTATAATTGCAAAGAATGCAAATGCAGAGGACGAAGAGAAGTTTATCTCACTTATAGAAGATACTCTTGCTGATGTTGTAAAAAAGGGAATTAATAAGAAGGCGGTAACTGCTGCTGTTAACAGATTTGAATTCTCCAACAGAGAAGCAGGAAGCGGAAGATATCCAAGAGGACTTACAGCCGGTCTTGATGGAATGGAGACATGGCTTTACGATGACAGCGCTGCATTTGACCTGTTTAATATGCAGCCTGTATATGATTTCTTAAGAGCATCCATAGATGACGGATATTTTGAGAAGATCATCAGGGAAGATATCTTAGAGAATACTCATAAGAGCTTTGTAAAGGTTCTTCCTAAGAAGGGTATCAACAAGGCTAACGAGGAGCGTCTTGCTGAGAAGCTGGCTGAATATAAGAAGTCACTTTCAGATGAAGAGATAACAGCTCTTATAAAGGATACTGAGAATCTTAAGAAGTATCAGTCAGAGCCGTCACCGGCAGAGGATATTGAGAAGATTCCTGTTCTTAAACTGTCTGATCTGGATAAGAATGCACGTAAGTTTACTTACAAGAAGCATGATGTAGAGAATTTCACAGTCATTACCAATGACATATTCTCAAATGGAATCAGCTATATTTCATTTAATTTTGATGTGACAGATCTTGATATTGATGATGTAAGAACCCTGTCACTTATGACCACTATCTTTAAGGAAGTGGATACAGATAACTTTGGATATAATGATCTTTCAAGTGAAGTAAATATGTACACCGGTGGTATCAGCTTTTCAGCTAATATCAAGGATCTTTATAAGCCGGGTACATATAAGATAACCTTCAGTGTAAGTATGAAGTGTCTTGATACAAAGATTGAAGATGGTATGAAGCTGGTAGAGGAGATACTCTTCAGATCTCATCTGGATGACAAGAAGAAGATTCAGGAGAATCTCTCTGAGTCCAAGTCCATGGGTCAGACCTATTTCCTTGAAACTGGTCATATTACCAGCAGTACAAGAGCTCTTTCATATATATTCCCTTATCTTGCACAGAATCAGTATGCATTTGATATTGATAATTACAGATGGCAGTGCAAGCTGGAGGAGAATCTTGATAAGTACTATGACGGACTGGTTGCTGATTTTAAGAGAATTCTCTCTAAGATCGTAAGACGTCCGGCTCTTACTATAAATTATACAGGTAAGCTTCCGCTCGACACAGTGCTATCAGCTTCAAAGAGTTTTCTCGGAAAGCTTTCTGATGAACCTATGGGAGATCCGGCTAAGGCGAAACGTGTTGTGGCTGAGAAGAAGAATGAAGGCTTTAAGGCTTCTTCAAAGGTGCAGTATGTGGCTTCAGCTGCTGACTTCAAGAGTGCAGGTCTTGAATATACAGGAGCTCTCAATGTTCTTCAGCTTATAATGTCTTATGATTATCTCTGGAATAATGTAAGAGTTTTAGGCGGTGCATATGGAGCTATGTGCGCATTTAAGAGAAATGGTGAGATGTACTTTACATCCTACAGAGATCCAAATCTTACTGAAACCTATGATATTTATAAGAAGGCTGCTGATTATGTGGCAGATTTCAACTGCAGCGACAGAGATATGCTGAAGTATATCATCGGAACTATTGCTAAGATCGATTCACCTATGACACCTTCCATGGAAGGCTCTTATAACTACATGGGTTATGAGAACGGTTATACGGATGAAATGGTACAGAAGAGCAGAGATGAGATTCTTTCATGCAATCAGGAGACAATCAGAGAACTGGCGAAGTTTGTGCGTCTTCTTTCTGACAGTGATGCTATATGTGCAGTTGGAAATGAATATAAACTTAGTGAGGCAGAAGGCCTCTTTAAAACCATAGAATCTATTTAATCAAATTAAAGGAAGGGACTGTTAGATGCTTAAATCGGGTTTTGTATCAATACTTGGAAGACCTAATGTTGGTAAATTCGTAAGGAGATTAAAACTATATATACCGATGAACGAGGCCAGATTGTCTTTCTTGATACACCCGGAATAACTAAGGCTGACTCTAAACTGGGAGAGTATATGTACAGTGCTGCTGTTGATACTCTCAAGACTTCAGATCTTGTTATGTGGCTTATTGAGCCATCAACTTTTATAGGCGCAGGAGAGAGAAATATACTTGAAGTCCTTTCCAGAGCTAAGGTTCCTGTTCTTCTGGTTATAAACAAGTCCGATACCTGTGACGAGGACCGTCTGGGTAAGACAGCTGAGACCTATAAGGCTGCTCTTCACGAAGCAGGTGCTGTTCCGGCAGGCGTTACAGAATTTGAGCTTGTGCCGGAGAAGAATCCTATAGCTGTTTCAGCATTAGAGAAGAAGAATACAGATAAACTTCTTGGACTCATATTTGATCTTCTTCCGGAAGGCCCGATGTACTATGACAGCGAGGCTGTTACAGAGGAGACTGAGCGAGATATCGCCGCTGAGTTTATCAGAGAGAAATGTCTTAAGTTCCTTGATAAGGAGGTTCCTCACGGCATAGCTGTTATTATCGACAGCATGAAGGAAAGACCGGACGGAAGCCTTATCGATATAGATGCTTCTATTATATGTGAGCGTGAAAGCCACAAGGGCATCATTATCGGAAAAGGAGGCGCAACCCTGAAAAAAATCGGTGTTGCTGCCAGAAAAGATATAGAAGAAATGCTTGGCATGAGGGTCAATCTCAAAATCTGGGTAAAGGTCAGAAGAGATTGGAAGAATAATTTGAATATGCTGAACGAATATGGGTATAGATGAGATTAAGACCAGGGGAATCGTTCTGGATAACTCCCCTCAAAATGAATATGATAAAAGACTAGTGATCCTTACGACTGATCTCGGAAGGATCACGGTTTTTGCTAATGGAGCAAGACGTTCCGGAAGCCGGTTTGCGGCGGTAAGCCAGAAATTTGTCATGGCTGAACTTACCCTTCGGGCAGGAAGAAATGCATATACACTTACAAAGGCAACTATAATAAGACCATTTCTTGAACTGTCAGAGGATATAGAGAAGATGTGTTACGCATCCTATATGTGCGAACTTATGTCTTATTTTACAAGAGAAGGTCTGACAGCTGTAGATGAGCTGAATCTTCTGTATGTCTCCTTTGTGGCACTTCTGCAAAGCGGTCTGTCAGAGAAGCTTATCAGATGCATCTTTGAGTGTAAGCTCCTGGATATTGAAGGAGAAGGTTTTCAGATAGAAGAGTATAAGAAACATGGGGGACATCTCAGTCCTACGGCTGAATATACCATCAGCTATATACTTTCCAGAGAACTGACGGAATTATATGATTTCGACCTGAAACCGGAGATACTTGAAGAGATTTCTGAAATAATCTTTAAATATACAAAAAAACATTGTGACTATAAGTTTAAATCCCTTGATATTCTTTCTACATTAATGTAGAATATCGAAAGACTTTTGTGGCAGAAGAGCCGCTATGATATGAATAAAGGCAGAAGAGTTTATTATGAAAAAGACTTTACGACTACTATTAGTTTTTACATTAATTATATCTTTATGCGCTTGTGGTAAAGAAAAGGAAGAAAAACCTGAATATATCAGACCTGATATCTTTGAGGGGTATGATGAAACAACTCTCGTTCTTAAGTCTGATGGTAGTATTCTGGAGATTGTCATTGAAGACTATAATGCAGCAGGCATAGATTATTCAGATGTTAAGCAGTATATAGAAGGTCAGATTGACAGTGCAAACAGTGCTTCGGGAACAAATACTATATCACTGGCCGGATTTACGGATGAAGCCGGAATAGTAAGAGTTGCAATCGAGTACACAGATATCAATTCTTATAATACATTTAACGGTCTGGATACAGTTCTTACAGCTTATGATATGTCTGTATGTGATGAAATAGCTGAGGAGAATGCTCCGACACCGGAAGTTTCCCCTGCCGTAGAGGTTGAAGCTATTGACTGGGCATCTCTCAGTGATGAGGAACTGGCAGAGGCCGGTTATACAAGAGAAGACGTAGAAAGCGGAGCTCTCGAACAGAATATCGAAGGTGTTGCATCAGGTACAGATGCTGAACCGGTGGTGGCTACATTTACAGATGCATCATCAGGTGCAGAGATAGTATCTTCAGATATAGATTCAAAGTATATGATGTTTATCACTGATCAGAAAACTGCAGTTAAGTTTGATGATGGAAATGTTCTTTATTATACAGGCAACGCTTCCCGTGGAAGGACAGATAAAGAAGTTATCTGTAACGGAGAAGGAAAGACTGTTATAGTATTTGAATTTAATTATGCTTATTAATGTAATATATACATTGAAATAAGAATATAAGGAAGGAATAAGTCATGGAAAAATCAATGGACAAAATTATATCCCTTGCTAAGTCAAGAGGTTTTGTATATCCGGGTTCTGAGATATACGGCGGACTTGCTAACACATGGGATTACGGTAACCTCGGAGTTGAGCTTAAGAACAACATCAAGAAGGCTTGGTGGAAGAAGTTCATTCAGGAGAACCCATATAACGTAGGCGTTGACTGTGCAATTCTTATGAATCCACAGGTTTGGGTAGCATCAGGACATCTCGGAAGCTTTTCAGATCCTCTTATGGATTGTAAGGAGTGTCACGAGAGATTCAGAGCAGATAAGGTTATCGAGGACTTTGCCCTTGAGAATGATATAAAGCTTGAGAGTTCAGTTGACGGATGGTCTAACGAAGAGATGGAGAAGTTCATCGCTGATAACAACATCCCTTGTCCTTCATGCGGCAAGCATAACTTCACTTCAATCAGACAGTTCAATCTTATGTTCAAAACATTCCAGGGCGTTACAGAGGATGCTAAGAATACTGTATATCTCAGACCTGAGACAGCACAGGGTATCTTCGTAAACTTCAAGAATGTTCAGAGAACTTCACGTAAGAAGGTTCCTTTCGGAATCGGTCAGATAGGTAAGTCTTTCAGAAATGAGATCACACCTGGTAACTTCACATTCAGAACTCGTGAGTTCGAGCAGATGGAGCTTGAGTTCTTCTGCAAGCCTGGTACTCAGACAGAGTGGTTCAATTACTGGAGAAGCTTCTGCTATGAGTGGCTTAAGAATCTTGGTATCAAGGAAGAGAATTTAAGACTCAGAGATCACGATCCTGAAGAGCTTTCATTCTATTCAGATCATACAACAGATATTGAGTATGCATTCCCATTCACAGACTGGGGTGAACTTTGGGGAATCGCTTCAAGAACAGATTACGATCTTACACAGCATCAGAATACATCAGGTGAGCCTATGGAGTACTTTGATGATGAGACACATGAGAAGTACATTCCTTATGTTGTTGAGCCGTCCCTCGGTGCAGACAGAGTAACACTTGCATTCCTCTGTGAAGCTTATGATGAGGAAGTACTTGATGCTGAGAAGAATGATGTAAGAACAGTTCTGCATTTCCATCCGGCAATCGCTCCTGTAAAAGTTGGTGTTTTCCCGCTTTCAAAGAAGCTTAATGATGGTGCTCTTAAGGTATTCGATATGCTTTCAAAGACATATAACTGTGAATTTGATGACAGAGGTGCTATCGGTAAGAGATATCGTCGTCAGGATGAAATCGGTACTCCATTCTGTATCACATACGACTTCGATTCAGAAGAAGACGGTGCAGTAACAGTACGTGACAGAGACTCTATGGAACAGGAAAGAGTTAAGATAGAGGATCTTGAAGCATATTTCGCAGAAAAGTTTAAATTTTAGTTTCAAACATATAACTTGATATGTTATAATACTCGTTAGCCGCGGCAGTCGGACGGGATTCCGACATAAGCCGTTTAAATACAAATATTATGTAGGAGGTAAGTAACAAAATGGCAAACAAATGGGTATACACCTTCAAAGAAGGTAATATGTCTATGCGTAACCTGCTTGGTGGAAAAGGCGCAAATCTCGCTGAAATGACAGAGATCGGTCTTCCGGTACCACAGGGTTTCACAATCACAACAGAGGCTTGTACACAGTACTATGAGGATGGTCGTGTTATCAATGACGAGATCATGTCTCAGGCTATGGAAGGTGTAGCTTGGATGGAGAAGGAGAACGGCAAGAAGTTTGGTGATCTCCAGAATCCTCTTCTTGTATCTGTTCGTTCAGGTGCAAGAGCATCAATGCCAGGTATGATGGATACAATACTTAACCTTGGTCTTAACGATGAGGTTGTTGCTGCTATGATCGCAGGTAACCCTGATCCAAAGTTCGAGAGATTCGTATATGATTCATATAGACGTTTCATTCAGATGTTCTCTGATGTAGTTATGGAAGTTGGTAAGAAGTATTTCGAGCAGCTTATCGACAAGATGAAGGAAGAGAAGGGTGTTAAGTTCGACGTTGATCTTACAGCTGAAGATCTTAAGACTCTTGCTGAGCAGTTCAAGGCTGAGTACAAGAAGCAGTTAGGTGAGGATTTCCCTTCAGATCCTGTTACACAGCTTAAGCTTGCTATCGAGGCAGTTTTCCGTTCATGGGATAACCCTCGTGCTAACGTATATCGTCGTGACAATGATATCCCTTATTCATGGGGTACAGCTGTAAACGTAATGCCTATGGTATTCGGTAACCTTAACGATGAGTCCGGTACAGGTGTTGCATTTACAAGAGATCCTGCAACAGGTGAGAACAAGCTCATGGGTGAGTTCCTTAAGAACGCACAGGGCGAGGACGTAGTTGCCGGTGTTCGTACACCTATGCCAATCGCTCAGATGGAGCAGGAATTCCCTGAAGCATATGCTGAGTTCATCAAGGTTTGTGATATCCTTGAGAATCACTATCATGATATGCAGGATATGGAGTTCACAGTTGAGAATAAGAAGCTTTACATGCTTCAGTGTAGAAATGGTAAGAGAACAGCTCCTGCAGCTCTCAAGATCGCTTGTGACCTTGTTGATGAGGGACACAAGACTCCTGAAGAGGCAGTTGCTATGATCGATCCTCGTAACCTTGATACACTTCTTCACCCACAGTTCGATGCAGCAGCTCTTAAGGCAGCTACACCACTTGGAAAGGGACTTGGAGCTTCTCCTGGTGCTGCTTGTGGTAAGGTTGTATTTACAGCTGACGATGCAGTTGAATGGGCAGCTAGAGGTGAGAAGGTTGTTCTTGTAAGACTTGAGACATCACCTGAAGATATTACAGGTATGAAGAGTGCTCAGGGTATCCTTACAGTTCGTGGTGGTATGACATCACACGCAGCCGTTGTTGCACGTGGTATGGGAACATGCTGTGTATCAGGTTGTGGTGACATCAACATGGACGAGGAGAACAAGAAGTTCACACTTGCAGGCGTTGAGTTCGTTGAAGGTTCAGAGATCTCTATCGATGGTACAACAGGTAACATCTATCAGGGACTTATCCCAACAGTTGATGCTCAGATCGCAGGCGAGTTCGGACGTATCATGGCTTGGGCTGATCAGTTCAGAAAGCTTAAGGTTCGTACAAATGCTGATACACCTGCTGATGCAAAGAAGGCTCGTGAGCTTGGTGCTGAGGGTATCGGTCTTTGCCGTACAGAGCATATGTTCTT